>DYPM01000062.1 GCA_020719895.1 Sulfurovum sp.
CTCAACGATATAAGGCGAATTTGCCAACCCCTTTTTAGTGTACATTTTAACATTTTCTTTTCCTCGTTTCCACTTTCCAAGCAGGAATGCAAATTTTTAAGTTTGTTGTTTCTGCCATTCAAATGGACTTGTTCGTTTGAGTGCGTAATGTCAATTAAAAAAGAGAATAAAGCTTTTAGTAAGCATTTCATTGGATATAATCAGCGTTCTTTTATGATAGTGGTTTTTGTGCTATCGATTATCTCCAAGGAGACTCGCCTTTATGCTTCAAAATGTGTCATTGATACAAAAATACAATATTCCTGGACCTCGCTACACTTCCTATCCTACTGTGCCATTTTGGGACAAAGAGGGCATTTCGACGCAAAATTGGATCAAAACAGTCAAACGTTCTTTTGATGAGAGCAACACCAAAGAGGGAATCAGTCTTTATATTCATCTGCCTTATTGTGAAAACCTCTGCACTTTTTGTGCTTGTCACAAACATATTACTGTCCAACACGGCGTTGAAGATCCTTATATTGATGCAGTTTTGGCGGAGTGGAAACTTTATATTGATATTCTCAAAGAGACTCCAACGCTTCGCGAGATTCATTTGGGTGGCGGTACGCCGACTTTTTTTAGTGCGTACAATCTCAAACGTTTGATTGATGGGCTTTTTGTTTATGCAAAACGTCCTGAGATGTATGACTATAGCTTTGAAGCACACCCTAATTTTACGAGTGAAGAGCAACTTCAAACGTTGTTTAATCTTGGATTTAAACGCACCAGTTTTGGGATACAAGACTATGACACAACAGTACAACAAGCAATCAATCGCATTCAGAGCTTTGAAGATGTCGAGCAGATTCACGCTATGGCAAAAAGAATCGGTTATGAATCAATAAGCCACGATATCATCTTCGGACTTCCTCACCAAAACAAAGAAAATATCAAAACCACAATTGCCAACACACTCAAACTGATGCCCGATAGGATCGCTTACTATAGTTACGCTCATGTGCCGTGGATCAAAGGCGTAGGACAACGCGGATTTGATGAGAATGATTTGCCCAAAGATGAGTACAAACGAGAACTATACGAGCTTGGGAAACAGCTTTTTTTTGAAGCAGGATATGTCGAAATCGGCATGGATCACTTCGCACTGCCACACGACAAAATGTACAAAGCGATGCAAGAAGGGCGACTCCATCGCAATTTTATGGGCTACACCGCAGGCAAAACACAGCTTATGATTGGACTTGGAATGTCGGCGATTTCTGATAGTTGGTATAGTTTTGCTCAAAATGAAAAACGGGTTGAGGATTATGAAAAGCGGGTTTCAAAAGGCGAACTTCCAATCTTTCGTGGTCATCTTTTGAGCGAAGAGGATCTCGTCGTACGCCGACATATTCTCAATATTATGTGTAATTTAGAGACATCATGGAAAGATGAAATAATGAAACTTGATGCAATCTTAGAAATCACAGAGAGGCTCAAAGAGACGATAAACGATGAACTGATTACTATCGAAAATGAGACGCTCACTGTCAAAGAATCGGCACGAATGTTTGTACGTAATGTCTGTATGGCGTTTGATCTGCGTCTTGTTGAAGATCAGATAGAAAAAAGAATCTTTTCGATGACGATTTGAAAAACATTTTTTGTAGTTTTAGAGAGAATTAAGATGCTTTAAGATAGTATCTCGTCCATTTATTTTTAAAAAAATACACTTCACTTTAAGGAATCACAATGAAACGAACCTATCAACCCCACAACACGCCTCGAAAAAGAACGCACGGTTTTAGAGCAAGGATGAAAACCAAAAACGGTAGAAAAGTTATCTCTGCAAGAAGAGCAAAAGGCAGACAAAGATTAGCGGTCTAATCTTTTCTAAGGCAATTTCCTATAGGCACAATCAAACATTTTACACGCATTAAAAGTAGCCGTGAGTTTTCATCGCTCTATCATCACACAAACAAAAGTTGGCATACTCCTTATTTTGTACTTTTTTATAAAAAAGACATTGAATATAAAGTTGGATTTGTCGCAAGCAAAAAGATTGGCAATGCAGTAAATCGAAATAGAGCCAAACGACTCTTAAGAGCTCATTTTATTGAAGTAGTCCAGACACTTCCCGCAGGAAGTTATGCGTTGGTTGCCAAGCCAACACTCTTAGAAACGCCATACGAAAAAGTGCAAAAAGCATTTCTTTTTGCACTCAAAAAATCTACTTAAACCTAATAGACTATAATAGCTATCAAAATTTGATATTAAAGGGACACATCTTGGAACAAGAAGAACTTCAAAAAAGATTACTTTTGGCACTCGCACTCTCTTTTGTGGTATTTATAGGATTTGGATATCTTTTTCCACCACAAAAACCTGTAGATGCACCAAAAAGCCAAACTCAAACACAAACTCAAACAGAGCAATCTGTCTCAAACACACTCCAAACTCCTACGACAAATCAATCTTCCGCACAAACTACACCACAAACTCAAACTCAAGCCACTATCGCACCAATTGTACAATCCGAACTCAATTCAATAGCGACAATAAAATCAAATAATTTTATTATTACTATCGACACCTTTGGGCGTATTGCTCAAATGGAGCTACTTGAAACAAAATATCATGATGAGAGTGGAAAAAACCTAAAAATATTGGGCGATACGATGGTAAAACCGCTTGAGATACGTTTTGCTGATACTGCTATCAATCAAGAAGCGTTTAAAATTCCATACAAAGTTATCGGTGAGAATCTGATAGACATCTCAAAAGGTGTCGCCACACTCACACTACAGCAACAGCTCACCAAGCTGACTGTGACCAAAAAGATCACTTTTGAACCAAACGGTGCATACAGTGTTGAAGTGACAACTTCTGTATTAACACCGTATTTTGTTACACTTGGTTATAGACCTGTAGCAGATCAATCAATGTATATGATTGTGCGTGGTGCGTTGATTCGTACTGCTGATGGGATTATTACTACGATTGATGATGGTGACGCAGTTGGCAATGAAAGCTTCTCAAATGCTACTATTCTCTCTTCGTTTGATAGATATTATGCTTCTCTTTTTTATGATTTTGAAAAAGGAATGCAAGTTTCGATATTGACTGTGGGCGAAGGAGATCCACTCTCTTTTGTGCATGCGAATGGAAATATGACACTTCATGGTTATATCGGTCCTAAAGCTCATGATGTGTTGAAATCCATTCATCAAGACCTTACAGATAGTATTGAGTTTGGATGGTTTACTTTTCTCTCTACGCCGTTTTATAAAGTGTTACTTTGGATTTATGGTATTGTAGGAAACTGGGGTTGGGCGATTATCTTTTTTACTATTTTGGTAAAGCTTATTCTTTTCCCACTCTCTTATAAAGGAATGATGTCGATGCAACGTCTCAAAGAACTTGCACCAAAAATGAAAGAACTCAAAGAGAAGTATGGCAATGATCCTATGAAGATGAACGCTCAAATGATGGAGATGTATAAAAAGCATGGAGCCAATCCTTTGGGCGGATGTTTGCCAATGTTGATGCAGATTCCAATCTTTTTTGCACTCTATCGTGTGTTGCTCAATGCCGATGAGTTGCAAGGTGCTTCTTGGATGTTGTGGGTTGAAGATTTGGCAGTGATGGATCCTTATTTTATCCTGCCACTTTTGATGGGTGCTTCGATGTGGTTTCAGCAGAAAATCACACCGACAAACTTTACAGACCCACTTCAAGAGAAGATATTTAAATGGTTGCCTGTGGTAATGACTGTGTTTTTTGTTTCATTTCCAGCAGGTTTGGTACTCTATTGGCTTATCAACAACCTTTTTACTATCGGGCAACAGTATATTATCAACACTATGTATGAGAAAAATAAAGCGGCAAAAATCGCACTACACAAGTAATGGCAATGCAAAATGAAAAAAACAATGCAGAAGATTCAAGCATCTACGCTTCAAGAGGCGTATCAAAAAGCGGCTGAGCAACTTCAATGCTCTGCGACCAGTCTTGAAGTAGAGGTAATACAATATCCTACGGCTGGCGTTCTAGGATTTTTTAAAAAAGAGGCAATTATTATTGCAGTTTGTACTGCTAAAGAGATACAACAAAATCCAAAAATACCCTTAGCCCAGATACAGACCGAAGAGGAAGAGGAGTCTTGCAGTATTGAAGAGACACCTCCTATAGTTGAAGCGTATATCGACCACGGAGATGATTTTGAAGAAGATAAACCTATTCATAATTATCCCATGATTGAAGAGAGTCCTATTGTTGAAGGATTTTTTAGTGAAGATCAAGAAGACGAAGAGGAAGAGGTTATTGAAGCAGAGAGTGTTGTTTATAGCGAATTGGCGACTCTGATTGAAAATGAGATTAAAGCTCTTTTTGTAAATTCGTGTTTCAATATAGACATCGTAGAGGTGGATGTGCGTGATGATACCGCATTTATTTTTATCGATGGCGAAGATGCACAGTTGCTTATTGGCAAAGATGGATACCGCTATAACGCTTTTTCCTATATGCTATTTCATTGGCTCTACTCCAAATATGAGCTTTATGTCAAACTTGAAATTGCTGCTTTTGTCACAACCAGAGAGGAGATGATTCGCCAATCTCTTGATGAGGTGGTATCATATGTCCAAACACATGGCAAAGGAAGAACTAGATTTTTTGATGGGATTTTAATTCAGCTTGCGTTGGAGTATCTTAGAGCAACTTTTCCTGATAAGTATGTTGCGATCAAAACGGCAAAAAATGGTAAAAAATATATTCTTATCAACAACTTCAATCAAAAGTAGTTGAGAGTGGGAGAAACTATCGTTGCTATCGCTACTGCAAACGGTATCTCCTCAATCTCTATCGTACGCGTAAGTGGAGCGTTGGCTTACAGTGTCGCTCAAAAACTTACACGCTATCGCTCTCCTATGATTCCCCGAAAAGCCCAATTGGTATCGCTATATGACCATAATGATTGGCTGATTGATCAGGCGATTTTGATCTACTTTGTTGCACCTTATAGTTTTACGGGCGAAGATATCGTAGAGTTTCAGTGTCACGGTGGAATGATTGTCGCTGAACAGGTTCTTTCTGTGGTGTTGATGTGTGGTGTGCGATTGGCACTCCCTGGAGAGTTTTCCAAGCGAGCATTTCTTAATGGTAAAATAGATCTTAGTGAAGCTGAAGCGATTTCAAAACTCATCGAAGCCAAAAGTGTTGATGCAGCAAAAATTTTGGCAAAACAGATGAAGGGAGAGCTTAGAGATTTTGTTGATACAAGCAGAGAAGCACTGTTGCGTGCATTGGCGTATTCTGAAGTGATGATTGACTACGCCGAAGAGGATATTCCTCAAGATATCGTCGCAAATCTCACTGCACAACTTGACTCTCTTGTAGAGCAAATCACACGCATTGTCGAAGTAAGTCATCGACGTAGAGGTTTGATTGAGGGGTTTAAGGTAGCAATTATTGGCAAACCTAATGTCGGCAAAAGTTCTTTACTCAATGCACTGCTCGCTTATGATAGAGCAATTGTCAGTGATATTGCTGGAACGACACGCGATACTATCGAAGAGCAGGTTCGTATTGGTTCGCATATTATTCGTTTGGTTGATACTGCTGGAATACGTGAATCGATAGATACGATAGAGAAAATTGGTATTACGCGTTCTCTTTTGTCGATAGAAGATGCAGATATTGTTATTGCACTTTTTGATGGTTCTTGTGTGTGGGAGGCAGAAGATGATGCGATTGTGTCGATTGTCAAAAAACTACAAAACAAACATCTTATTGTCGCAATCAACAAATCAGACCTTCCCACACAGCTTGATACGACAACGCTTGTCTGTTACAATCCTCTCTTTGTAAGTGCAAAAAAAGGATTTGCGACACTCACAGACAAGCTTTTGGATCTACTCAATAGCATTGGCGAGGGTGAAGAGCTAATGCTTATCTCCGCACGTCAAATTGACGCTGTGGAGCAGACTAAAAAGGCGATTCTTGAAGCCAAAACTCCACTTGAGTGTGGTGAGTTGGAGTTTTTTTCTTATCATCTTCATGATGCAATTAGAGCGATCTCTTCTATCTCCAAGCCTTTTGATAGCGAGGAGATACTTGACAAGATGTTTGGTGAGTTTTGTCTGGGGAAATAGTTGTCGGATTTATGATTGAACCATCTGAAAAATGCTCAAATTTTGAGCAAAGCTCAAAATTAGGTCTTCGTGCCGACGGCTCTCGCGATTGGTCGCTCTTGTGAAGATTCTGATTTTTCAGAGAGTTCAATTACGCTTTTTGTGCAAAAATTTCGATTTTTTCAATCGTGTCATTTTGGCGAATAGCATCAAGCACTTCAAAACTTTCTGTGTCACTCTCTTCTATTCCGCCAAATACAGTATGTACGCCATCAAGATGTGGTGTCGGTACAAAAGTAATAAAAAACTGACTTCCGCCTGTATTTGGTCCAGCGTGTGCCATTGAGAGTGTACCTCTTTTGTGTCGTCGAGTATTTGTATCAGTCTCACAGTCGATACACCAATCAGGTCCACCTGTTCCAGCCATTCCTGAACCATTTGGTCCAGTGTTTGGACAACCGCCTTGTGCCATAAATCCAGGAATGACTCTGTGAAATTTGAGAGTGTTATAAAAACCAATCTCGCAAAGATGAGCAAAATTTGCTACTGTATTTGGTGCATCGTTGCTGTAGAGAGAGACCCAAATTACGCCTTTGTTGGTAGTGATTTTGGCGTAGTTATAGCTTTCTATTGTCTCTTGTGGAGTGTCGTATCGTTTGTTTTTTTTGCGTCCAAACATGGGGCGTGTCCTTTTTATAGTTTTTTAAGTTAGGATTATAGCACTATAATTTTTAATCACTTGTCTTTTTGAAAAGGAAACACTATGGAGCTTTGTGTCGCACTTGATCTTGCAACAGCCAAAGAAAATCTTGCTTTGGCAACCTCTCTTAAGCACTATAATCTATGGATGAAAGTAGGTTTTCGCACCTATATTCGAGATGGTAAGCCGTTTTTGGATTCTCTAAAATCAATCAATCCCAACTTCAAGATTTTTTTGGATCTCAAGCTGTATGATATCCCAAACACGATGGCAGACGCAGCCGAAGAGATAGCAAAAATAGATGTAGAGATGTTCAATATCCACGCAAGTGCTGGCACAGTCGCGATGCAAATGGTGATGGAGCGACTCGCAAGATACGAGAAGCGACCACTGGTATTGGCAGTCACTGCATTGACATCATTTAATGAGAAAAGTTTTCAAACGATTTATGGCAAAACTATCAATGAAAAAGCCATAGAGTTTGCCACGATGAGTTACGAGAGCGGTTTGGATGGTGTGGTGTGTAGTGCGTTTGAGAGTAGGGCGATCAAGAGGGAAACTTCTGATAGTTTTTTGACGCTTTGCCCTGGAATTCGTCCCTTTGGCGAAGCATCGCAAGATCAACAGCGTGTAGCAACACTCCAAATCGCCTATGAAGAGCAAGTGGATTATCCTGTTATTGGTAGACCAATCTATCACTCACAAAATCCACAAGAGACAGTGAAGAGAATTTTGGACGTTATTAATACGTTTTGATTTTATTTTGAAATCTCTTTTGTAGTCTCTTCTTTTTTGGGCTTGGAGAGTTCGATAGCATTATCCATTCCTATTTTCATAAAAAACGCACTGAGTGCAAAGAGTCCAAGTATGAGAAGTGGTGTGAGTTTTTTGAGCATGGTTATCCTTTTTTTGTTCAACTAAAAACCTAATGATACAAGGGAATCTTTAAAACAAAAAAAGAGTCTTTGAGTTGTTTTAACTAAAATTATATATCAGAGTATTTTTGATGGATTTGAAAAAAGTGGCGGACAGTGAGGGATTCGAACCCTCGGTAAGGTTACCCCTACGCATCCTTAGCAGGGATGTGGTTTCAGCCAACTCACCCAACTGTCCTTTTTAAAGTGGAGTGTGATTTTAGTAAAATAACCTTAAAAAAAGTTTATTTTACTAAAAATTTGAGAATCGAATTGAGACCTCTGATTAAATAGTATCTCTAAAAACTTCCCTTCGTCATTTCGGGCTTGACCCGCAATCTCGTACCTGCGACATTATGAGGTACAAAATCAAGTTCGGTATGACGATTTTTAGAGATTTCCTAAATATAAATCTTACAAGAGCGTTCAGATCGTTCAATTATTTAGATTACTGAATTTGTTTTTGATTTAACGTTTTGTATAATCTTTAAATCTACACACAAGGAGGGAGAGTGTTAATATGGTTTACTATTGATGTGATGGTTGAGAGTCAAAGAAAACCGCCTTTTTTTATGGGTTCTATGCTTCGAGGTGCTTTTGGTTTGGCACTCAAGAGTACAGTATGCGTCAATCCTTCCTATAAATGCGAAGGTTGCTTTTCGTATGGCTCTTGTTGGTATGCTAAGTTTTATGAAGAGGAGAACTCATTTCATCCTTATCGATTTGAGACATATCTTAAAGCTTCAAATTTTGATTTTTCATTTTCTCTTTATGGCGAAGCAGTATCTTCTTTACCTTATGTGCTTTCGGCTTTGAGAAGCACTATCGAATCTCAAGGTCTCGGAAGAGACAAAGAGACTATGCGAGTGAGGCAGATGTCGATAGGTAATCGTATTGTTTTTGATGGAAATCGTTTTTTGACATTAGATGATATTCACCCAAATTCATTACAAATCGACAAATATTGTCAAAATATTTCTATAGAGTTCACTATGCCACTTAGAATCAAAGAGAACAACCGCTATGCAACTCAAACAGTTTCACTACATACATTAATCCACAGTATTCACAGTCGTCTTAGAGAGTTACAGGGATTACCAATGGAGCGTTTGGGATACAGAGTAGAGGGAGAAGTTGTTTTTGAGAAGTTTCATTATGTCAAAATCGAACGCTATTCAAATCGTCAGAGAAAAACCATACCAATAGGAGGCATCAAAGGGTTGATGAAGATCACAAGAATCGACAGAAGAAGTTATGAGTTGCTCAAAGCAGGTGAGATTATCGGTGCTGGAAAACAGACAGTGTTTGGATTAGGAACATATCATATCAAGGAGTCAAAATGACTCCTTTCTTGCCAAAGGCAAAGCTTTAGCAAACTTGTACAATCTGAACTTGTTTAGATTGTACAAAATTTATTAGTAGGAGGAAAAATGAGTCATTTTGAAGACTATTTTGACAACACATTTAAGCAACTCAAACCACCAAAACGAGAGTTGCCTATACTTGAATCAGGCGAAAATTATGTGTTGGTCGCAGGTGATTTTTTTGGGATTCAGAAGTTTATTTTTGAACGGTTGAGTACCAAAAATGCAGCAAAAGTCTTGCGTGCCAAATCGGCATTTATTCAACTCTACACCGATTATTTAGCAAAATACATCTGCTATGCACTCAATATCGAAGAGAGTTATATTTTATCTATCACTGCAGGAAAGTTTGAGATTTTGTCCCAAGCAAGTGATACAGAAGTCACAATCAAAAAAGTACAACAGAGTGTTGATAGTTATTTTATGGAACATTTTTTTGGACTTAGTGGCGTTTCGCTTTGTTGTGTGGTGTGTCAAAAAGAGGATTTTGAATCCAAAACAGAGTATCGAAACTTGAGAGAGCGTATCTCAAACGGTGTCGAAGAGAATAAGTTTCATAAGTTTAATTTGATAGAACAAAGCGACTTTGTGATGCACTACGATGATGGAGTGGACAATCAAACGCTTTGCGATGTGTGTAATATTCGCAAAAGAATCCCAAAAAATGACACGTGCAAAATCTGTAATGGGTTTATAGAGCTTGGCAAAAAATTGGTCAAAAAAGAGCAAAGCGTGGCGACAAGCGATGATCTCAATATCACTATGGATGGCTTTAATGTGTGGCAAAAAACACTTGATGCCAAAATAAAATCATATATTTTGCATCAAGAGTACAGCAAACCTGCTGATTTTGAAACATTGGCACAAAACAGTTGTGCAGATTTGGATACAGGAATCAAATCACTTGCCATTCTCAAAGCCGATGTAGACAGTATGGGAAGGTTTCTTAGAGAGAGTGATGTGACTGATAGTTTTGAGAACTTCGCACTTTTTTCTGAAAGCTTAGATAACTTTTTTTCTCTTTACGTTCCAAGTGTGATGAGAAAAAAATATCGCAATACCTACACTGTATTTGCAGGTGGCGATGATCTCTTTTTGGTCGGTGCGTGGGATGAGATTTTGAGACTTTCAAGAGAGATTCATAAAGAGTTTCAAAAATTCATCAAAGGCAAACTCTCTATCTCTTTTGGTATTGCTTTGGCCAAACCATCACATCCTATAGCACATCTTGCACACTATACAGAGCATTTGCTTGAAGCGTCAAAAGGAATCGATGCAGAGAAAAATGCCATTACTATTTTTGGTGAGACAGTGAAATGGAAATCATACAAAGAGGCATTTGATACACTTCAAAAAGAGTTTGATACACTCAACAATGATGACACAAACACTGCATTTCTCTATCGACTATTAGATTTTTGTGAAATGAGTAAAAAAGTAAAAGAAGGAAACATAGAAGCAACGATGTGGAAATCAAAACTACGATACAGTTTTAGCAGAAACAACAAAAACTTAGGTGAAACATTTTTTGGAGTACTCGATAATGCAATAGAGAAAAATCCATCCCAAACCAAAATATTTTTGTGTGAATTTATATATAAAAGGAGA
>DYPM01000063.1 GCA_020719895.1 Sulfurovum sp.
GAGAGCCGTCTGCTGAAGACCTAATTTTGAGCTTGCTCAAAATTTGAGAATTATTTAGATAAAAAACATAAAGGGAAATTATGGCTTACACGATTGTCTATATGGGAACGCCTCATTATGCTGAAGCGATACTCCAAACGCTCATCGAAGCAGAAGATATGAATGTGAGATTGGTATTAACGCAGCCCGATCGCCCTGCAGGACGTAAAAACATAATGACTCCACCACCAGTTAAGGTATTGGCAGAAAAATATGGGATTTCTGTTCTTCAACCCAATAGATTGCGTGATGAAGGAGTTGTCGAGGCGATTATGGCACAAAAGCCTGATTTTATCGTTGTTGCGGCTTTTGGACAACTTCTCCCCAAAACAGTTCTTGATATTGCTCCTTGTATCAATCTTCACGCATCATTACTTCCGCAATATCGTGGTGCTTCTCCAATCCAACAGTCACTACTTTTTGGCGATATGACTACAGGCGTCACTTCGATGTTGATGGAAGAAGGACTTGACACAGGACCAATACTTGAAAAAGTAGAATTTATAATACCCTTAGAGATTCGTTTTGAAGCATTAATGCAACAACTCACTTATGATGCCTCTATGCTTACACTTTTTACTTTGAGAAACTTTGAGTCGATTACACCACAACCACAAAACAATACCAAAGCTACGCACTGTAAAAAAATCAAAAAAAGCGATGGAGAGGTGGATTTTGTAGATGTACAAGAGGTGTACAACAAATACCGTGCATTTGAAGGATGGCCAGGAATTTTTGCATTTAATGGTGTAAAATTTGAAGGTCTTACATTGGTGGAAGACAGAAGCTCAAATCAACCTTTTGAACTTTTGGATATTGAAGGCGATAGTGTGATTATTGGATGTGCCAAAGGGAGTCTCAAAATTGACACCATTCAGCCTCCATCCAAAAAAGCAATCTCAAGCAAAGTCTACTGTATAAGCAGAGGAATCAAAGTTGGACATTCTATTTTTTGAGTCTTTACCTTCGACTCAACTCTATCTTGTTGAGGCATTAAATAGCGGTAGCATAAAAGCACCAATAGCGATTTTAGCTTTTGAGCAGACCAATGGAGTTGGAAGCAGGGAAAATAATTGGGAAGGAGGAAAAGGTAATTTTTTTGCTTCATTTGCCACTCCTCTTGCTCTTTTGCCAAGCGATCTTCCATTGGCTTCAGCGTCGATTTATTTTTCTTTTATAATGAAAAAAGTGTTGATTGAATATAATCCTGCGGTTTGGTTAAAGTGGCCAAATGATCTCTATTTTGATGATACAAAAATAGGAGGAACAATCACTCAAAAAACAGGCGAATGTTTAATATGTGGGATTGGAATCAATCTTAAAAGTGGAACAAACCCTTACAATGCCTTAAAAATTGCAACTACGCCCGAAGAGATACTAAGAAGATTCATAGAGGCTTTATTGGCATTTCCTTCTTGGAAGCAGGTCTTTAGTGAGTATCAGATAGAATTTTCTTTCAGCCAAAAATTTAGCGTGCATATCGGAAAAGAGAAGGTAAGTCTAAAAAATGTATCGTTGCAAAATGACGGTGCATTGGTAATCAACGGTGAAAAGGTATATAGTTTAAGATGAGTGAAATAATCAGTATAGCCAATCAAAAAGGCGGTGTAGGCAAAACGACCACCGCTGTCAATCTTGCTGCCTCTTTGGCAAAAAGAGGAAAAAAGGTGTTGTTACTTGATATTGATCCCCAATCCAACGCCACTACTAGTCTTGGATTTGCAAGAAGCCAATATGAGTACAACATCTATCATGTACTAATCGGAATCAAGAAGCTCTCCGAAATTATCCTCAAAACTGATATCAAAAAACTTCATCTTGCTCCTTCTAATATCGGTTTAGTAGGAATCGAGAAAGAGTTTTACTCTCCAAATACCAAAAACAGAGAGTTGATACTCAAAGAGCGACTCAAAGAGGTAGAAGGACGATATGACTATGTTATTATAGATTCTCCTCCAGCATTAGGATCTATTACAATCAATGTACTTGCTGCATCTGATTCGGTGATTATTCCGATTCAGTGTGAGTTTTTTGCTCTTGAAGGATTGGCACAGTTGCTCAATACTGTCAATTTACTTAGAAAAACCCTCAATCCTGCATTAAAAATCAAAGGCTTTTTGCCTACGATGTACACAAGTCAAAACAATCTTTCCAAACAAGTTTTGGAGGATTTAATATTGCACTTTAAAGACAAACTTTTTCATTTAGACAATGAAGAGGGATACATTGTAGTACCAAGAAATGTCAAGATAGCCGAATCGCCAAGTTTTGGTAAGCCTGTCACCGAATATGCTGCCAAATCCAAAGGTTCGATAGCCTATAACGACCTCGCTTCTGTTATTTTAGGAGAACAGCTGTAATGGGATTAGGTAGAGGCTTAGGAGAAATTCTTTTTGAAGTAGAACAAGCATACGAAAAAAATTTGGGTTCATTTGGAAGTGAAGAGTTGCAAAAAAATGGGGTTCGAATCGAAGATATCGAGACCTCTCTCATTGTTCCAAATCCATATCAGCCACGAAAACATTTTGATGAAAAAGCTTTACAAGAGTTAAGCGACTCAATCAAAGAACATGGTCTTCTTCAACCTATTGTAGTCGTCGAAAAAGAGAATGGTTATGTGTTAATCGCTGGAGAACGAAGACTTCGTGCTCATAAATTAGCCAATATTGACACTATTAAAGCAATCATCGCTGATGTGGCAATTGATCAGTTTAAACTTCGAGAGCTTGCACTCATTGAGAACATTCAAAGAGAAGATCTAAATGCTATAGAACTTGCAAACTGCTACTCTGAACTTATTGAAGTACATAATATTACCCACGATGAACTCTCTAAAATTATCTCTAAAAGCCGTTCGCAAATCACCAACACGATTCGATTGCTCAAACTTTCCTCTTATGTTCAAGAGTCTCTTATCGAAAACAAAATCACACAAGGACACGCCAAAATTTTAGTAGGGTTAGAGGAAGAAAAGCAGAGAGTCTTGACCGATACAGTCGTAGGACAACGACTTTCAGTTCGTGAGCTTGAAACATTGATTCATCACCAAAAAAGTGAAAAAAACACAGCAGACTCAAAAGAAAACACCCATCCAATTGTTTATCCTATCGAGAACTATCGTCATCAAATTGGCACACTACTCCCTTTTGAATACAACATCAAAAAAAATAAAATTGAGATCATTTTAACGCACCAAGAGGACGTTGAGAGATTTTTGCTGTTTCTTAAAAAATCGTAAAGTTTTAATTCATCTCTCATTATTCAAATGGTACACTTACAACGAAATTTCATGAGGAGTTTGTAATGCTTGACTTACATTTACCACTGATGTTGTTTGTCCTTGCGTTATTTCTCGTACTTCTATTTCTTCTCAATCAAATGCTTTTCCAACCTTTACTTAAGTTTATGGATGATAGAGACAACTCTATAGCAAAAGATCTTGAAGCCTCTAAGAGTATGAGTGGTAACAGTGACGAACTAAACGCTAAAGCCCAAGAGATGATTAGCAATGCTAAAAAAGAGGCAGCAGTAATCCGTCAAAAGGCAATCGACGACGAAAAAGCAGTTGCAGCAACCAAGGTTGTAGCAAAGCAGAATATGCTTGAAAAAGAGTATGAAGCGTCTATTCAAAAAATTGCGGAGGAGAGACACTTTCTTAGGACTCACCTCCTCTCTCAAATGCCTCTCTTCAAAGAGAGTCTCAAAGCCAAATTTAGCACACTATAAGGAGTCAGTGAGATGAAAAAAATCATATTCGGTTTGCTTTTCTTGCTCCCCGTTGCACTATTGGCAATGGGTGGTCATGGAGAAGAGAGTCGTTATTTTGAACAGACAGGTAGAATGAGTGACTTTTGGCCAAGAGTGATTAACTTCTCAATCTTTGCATCACTTCTCTACTACTTGATGGCAAATCCAATCAAAAACTTTTTTGTATCAAGAAAAGAGGCGATTGCAACACAACTCACCGAGATAGAGACAAAACTCCAAGCAGCAAAAAAAGAGCAACTTGTGGCGCAGTCAAAACTTGATGAGTCCGAAGCAAAAGTAGCACAGATTATTGAAGATGCCAAAAAAGAAGCAATGATACTTGTCAAAGCGATTAGCGAAGCGAACCAACAAGAGTTGGAAGCGATGCAAAAGCAGATGAACGAGAAGATTGCGATGGAAGAACGAAAAGCAATCAAAGAGACAATCGATGAAGTATTGAGTCAAAATATTCAAACCGATGATATTTTGATTGATGAGATGAAAGTTGTTTCAATTATCAGCAAAAAGGTAGCGTAATGGAAGTATTGATTGCAAAAAGATATGCCAAAGCATTGATCGATGCAGGTGGTGATATAGCAAGCAGTGCTACAACACTTAATGCGTTGTCTCAAGCTATGCAAGATAACGAAATAGCACAAACTATCATTTCACCAATCATTAGTGTACAGACAAAAGTTGATATGCTCGTCGCATCACTTGGTGAAAATGCTGATGCAAAGATGGTCAATTTGATTAAGCTATTGGGTGAAAAACGAAGACTTGATTTGGTTCCATTGATTGCAAAAGATCTCAATGCAACACTCCAAAAAGAATCAAACCACTATGAAGGTGTCATCAAAAGCCCTACTGTTTTAAATGAAGATACAGTAGCAGATCTTGAAAATACGCTCAACCGATATACAGGTGCAACCGTTAAATTGACACAAAAAGAGAGTCAAACACAAGGTTTAATTGTTTCGGTGGAAGATTTAGGTATTGAGATAAACTTCTCTAAACAGAAGATCAAAGAGCAATTGATTGATTTTATTAACAAATCTTTATAAATAGTTACCAAACACAGAAAGGAGTAGCAGTGGCAAACAAATTGCAAGCAGACGAAATCAGTTCTATCATCAAAGAGAGAATCGAGAACTTCGAGATTAATGTAGATATTAATGAGGTTGGAAAAGTTGTAGGTATCGCTGATGGTATCTCAACAGTCTATGGTCTTAACAATGTTATGGCAGGCGAAGTTGTATCATTCGAAAATGGTGCAAGAGGACTTGTGCTTAACCTTGAAGAGTCAAATGTTGGTGTGGTTGTTCTTGGTAAAAGTGCAGGCATTAGAGAAGGTATGACCGTCAAAAGAGAAGGTCAACTTCTCAAAACTCCAGTCGGTGACGCACTTCTTGGAAGAGTTGTCAATCCACTTGGTGAAGCTATTGATGGAAAAGGTGCAATACAAGCAACAGAACATCGATTTATCGAAGAAAAAGCACCTGGTATTATGGCAAGAAAATCAGTTCATGAGCCACTTCAAACTGGTATCAAATCGATTGATGCACTTGTACCAGTGGGTAGAGGTCAAAGAGAGTTAATTATCGGTGATAGACAAACTGGCAAAACAACACTTGCGATTGATACGATTATCAATCAAAAAGGAAACGGTGTTCTTTGTATCTATGTCGCAATCGGTCAAAAACAATCGACTGTAGCAGCGACAGTTAAAAAACTCGAAGAGCATGGAGCGATGGGTTACACTATCATTGTTAATGCAGGTGCGGCTGACTCTGCAGCACTTCAATTCCTTGCTCCGTATGCAGGTGTGACAATGGCTGAGTTCTTTAGAGACAACGGCAGACATGCAGTTATCTTCTATGATGACCTCTCAAAACATGCAGTTGCATACAGAGAGATGTCTTTGATTCTTAGAAGACCTCCAGGTCGCGAGGCGTATCCAGGAGATGTATTTTATATTCATTCAAGACTTCTTGAAAGAGCAGCTAAACTTAATGATGAAAAAGGTGCAGGTTCTATTACTGCATTCCCAATCATCGAAACACAAGCGGGTGATGTCGCAGCATATATCCCAACTAACGTTATTTCAATTACCGATGGTCAAATCTTTCTTGAAACAGACTTGTTCAACTCAGGCATTAGACCAGCAATCAACGTAGGTCTTTCTGTGTCAAGAGTTGGTGGTGCTGCACAAATCAAAGCAACAAAACAAGTTTCAGGTACGCTTAGACTTGATCTTGCTTCTTTTAGAGAACTTCAAGCATTTGCTCAATTTGCTTCAGATCTTGATGAGCATACAAGAGCACAACTTGAGCGTGGTCAAAGAATGGTAGAGGTACTCAAACAAGGACCTTATTCACCAATCGCTATCGAAAAACAAGTTGTGATTATTTTTGCAGGAGCAAAAGGGTATCTTGATGATATTACTGTTGGTTCTGTAACAAAATTCGAAGCAGATCTTATGCCATTTATGGATGCAAAATACGCTAATGTACTTGATAGTATTAGAAATGAGCAGAAAATTTCAGATGAAACAGAAGCTGCACTCAGAAAAGCAATAGAAGATTTCAAAGTATCTTTCCAAGCGTAAGAAAGGCTTATTATGGCTAATTTAAAAGATATCAAGCGTAAGATTTCGAGTGTTAAAAACACACAAAAGACGACGCGAGCAATGAAACTTGTCTCCTCTGCTAAGCTTCGACGAACAGAAGAGTTGGCAAAACGCTCTAAGGTTTATGCCAATAAATTAACGGAGTTAATAGAAGAGATTGCACAAAAGATGCAACAAAACCAAGTCGGCGGATTGGATAATATCTATTTCCAAAATGTCGAAAATCCAAAAGTGGTAGATATCGTTTTTGTTACAGCTGACAAAGGGTTGTGTGGTGGTTTTAATACCCAAACAATCAAAAAAGTCAATGCTCTTATTGAGCAGTTTAAGTCGCAAGAGGTCGAAGTGCGTCTTAGAGCTGTAGGTAGGAAAGGTATTGATTACTATAAATTTAATAATTTTGAACTCAAAAGCGAGATTGTTGGTTTAAGTGCATCTCCAAACTTTGAGAGTGCGGCAAAATTCATCTCAGAAGTAGCAGAGAGTTGTGTGAATGGTGAAACCAATAAAATTATTATGGTACACAATGGATATGTCAATATGATCACACAAGCCGTAAAGGTAGATCAGCTTTTGCCAGTAGATTCTTCTAAATTAAAACTTGAAGTAGTCTCTACTTCTGAAATGGAAGTGGAGCCAGATGAAGATGATACTCTTTTGACAGGATTGATAAAACGCTACATTGAGTACTCTATGTACTATGCACTCATCGATTCACTCGCAGCGGAGCATTCAGCACGTATGCAAGCGATGGATGCAGCAACCAATAACGCCAAAGAGATGGTTAAGAAATTGACGGTGAAATACAACAAAGCACGACAAGAATCGATTACTACTGAACTCATTGAGATTATCAGTGGTATGGAATCAATGAAATAATACAGAGGAGAAGTGATGACAGGTAAAATTGTACAAGTCTTAGGTCCCGTAGTAGACGTGGATTTTACGGACTATCTACCAGAGATTAATGAGGCGCTGGAGACAGTATATACTCTTGATGGCAAAGAGCAGAAGCTTGTTTTAGAAGTAGCAGCACAGCTTGGTGACAACAGAGTAAGAACTATTGCTATGGATATGTCTGAAGGTCTTGTAAGAGGTCAAGAGGTCAAAGCGACTGGTGATTCTATCAAAGTTCCTGTAGGGATCGAAGTGTTGGGTCGTATCTTCAACGTTATTGGTGAAACTATTGATGACGCAGGTGAAGTGAATGCTAAACAATATTGGTCAATCCACAGAGATCCACCACCATTTGAAGAACAAAGCACCAAAACTGAAGTGTTTGAAACAGGTATCAAAGTTGTAGACCTTCTTGCACCATACTCAAAAGGTGGTAAAGTTGGACTCTTCGGTGGTGCGGGCGTTGGTAAAACAGTTATTATCATGGAGCTTATCAACAACGTTGCGATGAAACACAGCGGTTACTCTGTATTTGCAGGAGTTGGTGAGAGAACACGTGAAGGAAACGACCTTTACCATGAGATGAAAGAGTCAAATGTAATTGACAAAGTTGCACTTTGCTACGGTCAAATGAGTGAGCCACCAGGAGCAAGAAACAGAATTGCTTTGACAGGTCTTACAATGGCAGAGTATTTCAGAGATGAAATGGGTCTTGATGTTTTGATGTTTATCGACAACATCTTTAGATTTGCACAATCAGGTTCAGAAATGTCAGCACTTCTTGGACGTATCCCTTCTGCGGTTGGTTATCAGCCAACACTTAGCAGAGAGATGGGTGCACTTCAAGAGCGTATTACTTCTACAACAAAAGGTTCTATCACTTCTGTTCAAGCGGTTTACGTACCTGCGGATGACTTAACAGACCCAGCACCAGCATCGGTATTTGCTCACCTTGACGCAACAACGGTTCTTAATAGATCAATCGCTGAAAAAGGTATCTATCCAGCAGTTGATCCACTTGACTCAACCTCAAGAATGCTTGATCCACAAATTATCGGCGAAGAACATTATGGTGTGGCAAGAGGAGTGCAAAAAGTACTTCAAAAGTACAAAGACCTTCAAGATATCATCGCGATTCTTGGTATGGATGAGTTGTCTGAAGATGATAAGCTTATCGTTTACAGAGCAAGAAAGATCCAAAAATACCTCTCTCAACCATTCCACGTAGCAGAGGTTTTCACAGGTAGTCCAGGTGTGTATGTCACGCTTGCTGATACTATTGAAGGGTTCAAAGGTCTTCTTGAAGGCAAATATGACCACATGAACGAAGCAGCATTCTATATGGTTGGTAATATGGCAGAGGCAGTTGCCAAAAATGACAAAATCAATAGCAAATAAGAATTTTTTGCCTATGACTATTGCCGTGTCTAAAAAGGATTAAATATGGAACTAATGAAGCTTGAAATCATTACACCCAACGGTGTGATATTCGATGCTAATGTAAAACAGGTAACTCTTCCTGGCTCCGAAGGTGAGTTTGGCGTGCTTGCACGTCATGCGACTTTGGTGTCGTTGCTTGATACGGGCGTGATAGTGATTGAGACATCTGATTCTAAGCAGGTTGCAGTCGCTATCAACTCTGGATATGTAAAGGTAGATGAAATAAAAACTACTTGTCTTGTAGATGGAGCGGTTGCTCTCTTTGGTGACGACTCCGAACTTGCCAAGGCACTTGAGGTAGCAAAAGAGTTGCTCAAAAGCACTGAAGCTTCCAATATTGCTATTGCAACTGCGGTAAGCAAAGTTGAACAGATTGGAAAAACACTCTAACCGTGGGATCTTTTTTTTCTTATCTTTTTGAAAGCAGTGCAATTACCCTTCTTGTACTGCTAATGCTGTCTATCTATTTTGTGACTACTTTTTGGGTTTTTTTGGCACGTCATTATGTGTTGGTTGCACGTATTTCAAGTGAAACAAAATCTCTTAGAGCCCTTTACACAAGTAATTCGGAGTTAATCAACAGTACTTCACTTCTCTATCCTTATATTGCACGTGTGAGTATTCCCAACGAAGCGATACTTAAAGCAGCTTCATTAGACGCTGTGCGTGCCTCGACTAAAGGATTGACATCACTTTCGGTGATTGCTTCTACTTCTCCATTTATTGGTTTGTTTGGTACAGTTATTGGAATACTTGAAACCTTTAGTAAGCTTGGAACACAAACGAGTGCATCACTTTCGGTAGTAGCACCAGCAATTTCAGAGGCGTTGATTGCTACTGCAGCAGGAATTGCTGTGGCGATTTTTGCTTATACATTTCATCTTTTGTTGAAACGTAAAGCGTATGAACTCTCTTCATTGCTCTCATCGCAATCTGAAGTGATTCTTTCTAAGCTTAAAGAGAAGCGACAATAATGTTTGAGTGGGATGATAATCCAGATTTGAACATTACTCCATTGGTGGATGTGATGTTGGTGCTGATGTCTATTTTGATGGTGACAGCACCAACCATTACCTATCAAGAGCAGATTTCTCTTCCTCAAGGTTCTAAAACCATGAAAGTGGAAAAATCCAAAACACTCACGATTCGAATGACAAGTAATGGAGATATACATCTTGAAAATGATACATACAAACTTGATACATTCGGAGATACTTTTATCAATCAATCCCAAAAATATGACAAAAGTTCAGATGTTTATATTAGAGCCGATGAGTCATTACAGTATAAAAATGTAATGGAAGTACTCAAAAGCGTCAAAGATGCTGGCTTTGAGAAAGTCTCCCTCATCACACAATGATAACATTTCAACACCCTAAATATCTCTTTGGCATTATTGCCATATTGATCTATCTCTTTTTTATTTCTCTTATTGTTTACTATTTCAACTATCGACACAGTGAAAAACCTAAAGATTTTGTTGAAAAAAGCGAAGAGAGAGTCACAGTAAAGTTAATGGATGCTTCTGATTTTTCTGATTCAAAAAACAAAGCAGTTGTCTCTTCTTCTTCAATATCACACCACAAACAAAAAGAGAGATCCTCCTCATCAACAAGTGCTTCATACTCTATTGAGCCAGTGCATATCAAACCAAAACCAAAACCAAAACCAAAACCAAAAAAACACAAAGAGATTATCAAACCAAAACCGACGTTAAAACCAACGCCGAAACCTAAACCGAAACCAACGCCAGAACCAACGCCAGAACCAACGCCAGAACCAACGCCAGAACCAA
>DYPM01000184.1 GCA_020719895.1 Sulfurovum sp.
AAAGGAGTCAAAATGACTCCTATCTTGCCAAAGGCAAAGCTTTAGCAAACTTGTACAATCTAAACTTGTTTGGATTGTACAAAATTTAATAGTAGGAGCAAAGATGAAAAATGAGAGTTTTGAGGAGAAATTGGCATACGCCAAAGAGGTTTTAGATCAACTCATGAAGCCTGATATTACACTTGAGGATTCAGTCAAACTTTATCAGCAAGGACTTGAAAACCTCAAGGAGGCAAATAGACTGATCGAAGAGGCAAAAGCCAAAATCACCATTATCGAACGTAGTTATCAAGGCGAGGAGCGTACATAGTGGAAAGTGTCACTACAAAAGAGTATTTTAAGCGTCAGATTCAACTTTGGGGAGAAGAGACACAAAAGAGTCTTCAAAACAAAAAGATTGCCATTATCGGTGCTGGTGGCTTAGGCTCATCACTCGCATTAGCACTTGGCACTTCTGGTATTGGTGAGATAGATATTGTTGATTTTGATACAGTCTCTTGGCACAATATTCATAGACAGATTGCCTTTACACTTGAAGATGAAGGCAAAAACAAAGCCAAAACAGTCATCGCACTGCTCAATAAAAAAAATCCTTTTCTCAAGGCAACAGCGTTTGAGATCTCTTTTGAGTCATTTGCGACATTGCAAAAAAAATATGATTTGATTCTTGATGCAACAGATAATTTATCCACGCGCAAAGAGATTGACACCTACGCCAAAACACACAAGATACCGTGGATTTATGGAAGTGTGGAGCTTTTTCACGGGCAAGTCTGTTTTTTTGATAAAGGGAGTTTTGATGTGTTTACGCTTAGTGATCACAAACCAGATGGGATTTCTGCACCGATTGTGATGCATATCGCTTCGTTACAGGCAAATTTGGCGTTGCGTTATCTTGTAGGATTATCGATTGTCAAAGATAAACTTTATTATCTTTATTTCACTCAAGAGGGCGAACTGATGACTCAAAAGTTTGGAATTCCAACAGTTTAAAGATGGTAGAATGAGTGCCAAATCAACAAAAAGGTTTATAAAATGAAATGGAAATTTACGTTAGTTATTGTTGCTCTTATAGGGCTATCAGGATGTACGCAAGAGACACAAAACTCTATTAGTCGGTCACTCCAAAACTGGACAGGCACAAATGGCGTATTGGATGTTTATGCGGGAGATAAATTGGTGCATAGATTTATCAAGATAGACAAGCTTTCGACAGGAAAAGGCACCGAAGATGGCGGAGTACGTCCTTATCGATACGGATTTGGATACGATGATGTGAACTTCAATTACATTCAAGAAGAAGGAGAGAAAAAAGTATATTTTGAATTCTCTGACTACTCTACTTCTTATGTTTTTTATGAAAGAAATACAAAATAAAAAGGATCGTGCTATGAAATATCTATCTACAGAAAATGCACCTAAAGCCATAGGACCTTACTCTCAAGCGATTGAAGTAAATGGAATGATCTATACTTCAGGACAGATTGGATTAACAGTCGAAGGACTTTTTGGTACTTTGGATGTCGCAGGACAAACCCATCAAGTCATACAAAATCTTATTGCAGTATTGGACGCAGGCGGAATTGGACTCTCAGATGTAGTCAAAACTACGATTTATCTTGTCAATATGGAAGATTTTGCAACAGTCAATGAGATTTATGCTTCCTATTTTGGCTCACATAAACCTGCAAGAAGCACTGTAGCAGTCAAAGCTTTACCAAAAAATGCATTAGTGGAAATTGACTGTATTGCATTTGCGGCACGTAACTACATTTAGCCCAACTGTTTAAATCGAGTTTTTAAACATTTTATTGCAATGATTTAAAAATTAATTAACGTTATTTTGAT
>DYPM01000064.1 GCA_020719895.1 Sulfurovum sp.
GATATTTATGTCCGTATTTTCATATGCGGAGTACTGTATATTATTTCTCATGTATCCCATATTATAAATATCCGCCCCTTTCCCCCCTGTAATATTATGCTTCTGATCCATTTCTTTAGTGAATCCTGCAACTGTATAGGTTCTGTTTGCGTCCAAATGGAAAACAGTCATAAATGAGTTAAAATGCTCTTCTTTTGGATAACGTTATTTATAACGACCAGCAAGATAAAGCTCTCTATCTGTTAAGCCAAACCCCGAAGGTATGACACCGCCATAGTAGTTTTTTAATTCTTTTGAAAATACACCATCTTGATAATTAATCTCATATGAATCCACTGTGATGTCATTATGATAAGCACTGGAAGACACATAAAAACTTCCCGAATAAGGAGGAAGCGGATCTGTATGAAATATTGGCTCGCAACCTGTCATTAGAACAACTGCAATAGTTGCTGTAACTATTTTTTTAAACATTTTTTGCTCCTTACCTTTTTTGTATCGACTCTCGTTTGAAAATAGATGCTATACCATCACAAATGTTGCGTGAAATGTGTTTGTAAAACCCTCCGTGGTAAACGGACGTGGGAGTGTAACAAAAAAGGGTTACAGAGTGGTAATAAGGAATATTTATGGCTTTTTTCTAAACGTTTAAGCCAAAGTTGATTTTCGTGCCAATATATGAATATATCGTCCCATATCGCGGTAGATTGGTTCGCGACAATACTTATACTCTAATCGCATGAGTGCTTCAATGTCTGAATTTTGTTGTGTTGATTCGTTCATATAGTCGTGAAATACACGAATTCCTGTTTGCACAACTACTTCAAAACCGTTGGCTTTTAGCCATACCAAAATCTCTTCGGGCTTTTGCGGATAAGGCGGTGTGAGTTTTTTGCCTTTGCCATACCATATCGATTCATCATAGATAAATGGCAATCGCCACTCTCCAAAAATCGCATTACGATAGACAAAACTGTGATAGTTGTAAAAAAGTAAAGAGAGATATCCTTGAGGTTTGATGCGTTCAGAGACAACAGAAAGTGTTTGCAGTGGATACGCCAACCACTCAAGGACGGCGTGAAACAATATAAGGTCTTGAGATTCTATCTGTGTCGCCATCTCTTGGACGGAGCATTGTTTGAAGTGAGCGTTTGTTTTGGCTTGGCTAAATGCTTTTTTTGCTTCGTCTAACATTTTGGCAGAGATATCACAACAAGTTAGCGTATGTCCTTTGTCTGCAAACCATAATGCCAACTGTCCCATGCCACATCCAGCATCCCAAATGCGAAGCGGTTCACTCAAATAGAGTGTGTGCAAATCCTCTTGCAAAAGTCGAAGTCTCCACTCTCCTTTGAATCCACTGTAAATACGATCCTTAAAAGCATCAATGAGTGTGTCAAAATTGCAATCATTGGTGATGGTCGCTTTGGGTCTAATCACACTTTTCCTTGGACTAAAACCATTCCAAACTTCTTGATTATATTTCTAATGCCACTACGCCACCACGCACAATCTCAAGCGGATGAAAACGTTGTGTTGCTTCGATAAAATGACGAACTCTAGAAGGTTCATCTGTGATCATTGTGATACACATTTGAGCTCCAACATTGACAATACCGCCATTATACGCAGTACACAGTGCAGAAATATCACTTAAATTTTCAGTCAATGGGAACTTCACCAAAACCATCTCTTTTTCAACCATCTCTTGGTGTTCTATTACTTTATAGACAGGAATTAGTTTGTGTAGTTGTTTGGTAATCTGCTCAATCGTACGAATATTTCCATTGGTCACAATCGTGATACGCGAAGTTTGCGAATTTGGTATTGGAGCGACCGTGAGAGACTCGATATTGTATCCGCGTCCTGCAAAAAGACCCGATACGCGCGCTAAAACAGAACTCTCATTAATCACAATTACGGAGATAACACTTCTTACATTTTGATCTTGCAACGTTTTTGAAGTAGCCATTACTTCTCTCCTTTATTTTCTGCTTTAGGTGGCAACATCATATTGAAAAGCGCACCGCCAGAAGGCACCATTGGCAATACATTTTCAAAACGATTAATAGCAACATTCATAAAGCAAACTCTATTTTGGCTGATTGCATCTTGTAGTGCTATATCAAATTGTGCTTTGGTAGTCACATCATAACCGATACCGCCACACGCCTCGGCAAGCAATTTCCAATTTGGTTGAAAACTCAAATCAGTTTCTGAAAAACGTTTCTCATAAAAAAAGCTCTGCCACTGTCGTACCATACCCAAAAATTGATTGTTTAAAATAAGGTTAATGACAGGAATTTTGTACTCTGATGCTGTGACTAACTCTTGAACATTCATCAATATCGAACCATCTCCTGTGACATTGATGACGATTTTTTCAGGAAATGCTCGTTTTACACCCATCGCGGCAGGAAAACCAAAACCCATAGTACCAAGACCGCCTGAGTTGATCCATTGGCGTGGTCTATCAAATGGATAGTGTTGTGCTGCCCACATTTGATGCTGACCTACATCTGAAGTGATGATTGCTTTCTCGCCGACCAACTCTCCCACGCGTTCAATAATCCACTGAGGCTTGAGAACCTCATCACTATCGATATAAGAGAGAGGATGAAGATCTTCATAACGTCTAAGAATCTCTCTCCATACTTTATAACGATCTGTATTGATGCCATCAAGCATTGAAAGCATCTCTTTGACGACCTCTGTCACATCTCCTACGATAGGATAGTCCACATCTACAAGTTTCGCGATATTTGCAGGATCTATATCGATATGAATGACCTCAGCATATTTGGCAAATTCAGAGAGTTTTCCAGTGACACGATCATCAAATCTTGCACCAAAAGAGATAATCAAATCAGTCTCACTCATCGCCATATTGGAAGCATAATTTCCGTGCATACCAAGCATTCCCAAAAGCAATGGATTTTCTGCACCCATAACACCACGCGCCATGAGTGTTTCAACTGCTGGAATTTGTGTCTTAAATGCCAACTCACGAATAAGCTCGTACGCATTCGAGAGGACAACGCCGCCTCCGATATACAACAACGGCTTTTTGGCTTTTTTGATAGCCTCTACTGCTTTTTCAATCTGTCGTTTGTTGCCTTTGTATATTGGTTTGTAGCTTGGAATAGAGACTGATTGTGGATAAACAAACTCACCAATATCTACAGTGATATCTTTAGGGATATCCACCAACACAGGACCAGGCCTACCACTTCTTGCAATATAAAATGCCTCTTTGAGAATACGTGGAAGATCTTCAAGGGAGCGTACTAAATAGTTGTGTTTTGTACAAGGTCTTGAGATGCCGACTGCATCAATCTCTTGAAATCCGTCTGTTCCAATGAGCGAAAGTGGTACTTGCCCTGAAATAACCACCATCGCAATAGAATCCATATATGCTGTAGCAAGTCCTGTGACTGCGTTAGTAAACCCAGGACCACTTGTCACCATCGCTACACCAACCTCTCCCGTTGCTCTAGCATAACCATCAGCTGCGTGTACAGCAGCTTGTTCGTGTCGTGTCAAGATATGCTCAAACGACCCTTGTTTAAAAATTTCATCATAAACGTGCATAATAGCACCACCAGGATAACCAAATACGGTTTTTACACCCTCGGCGATAATCGCTTCACACACCATTTGTGCACCACTCATTTTCATGGTTTACACTCCATATTGTAGTTTTTAGCTTTGATTATAACCTACTTGAGGTTTGAGCTAACTATATAGTTAGCTCAAATAAGATAAATAATATCTTAATTGAAGTTGAGACATTTGAGAAGTATGAATATACTTCAACTACTTCTCAACCACCATTCTGTTACCAAAGTACTTCCCTAAAAGTGTCAGTAATTCAGAGACTTGTAATGGCTTAGCAAGATAGCCATCCATACCAGCACCCAAATATTTAGTCCGATCTCCAGGGAGTGCATTGGCTGTAAGTGCAACAATAGGAACATGTCCCAACATATTTTCTCGTTCAAAAGCGATAATTTTTTGCGTTGCTTCTATTCCATCCATGATTGGCATCTCAATATCCATCATGATCATGTCATATTGAAAGTTCTTACGCTCTTCGTATGCACTTTGACCGTTATCTACAAAGTTCGCTTCAATATCAAAACCATGAAGAATATTGAGCATCAATTTTTGATTGATTTTATTGTCTTCAGCGACCAATATTTTGATACGTTCAAATCGAACCTTTTGTCCGACCATCTCATTGGATGTTTTATTGCTTAAAACTTTAAGGGTTTTAGTGAAATTGATAGGTTTAAACAAAATCCTATCGATACGTTTGCCATACCGTTTAAGGTTACGTTTTTGATCTCCAGTAGAGATTACGATAGTTTTGGTACTGAAAACCAAAAATTTCTCAAACTCTCCTCCTCGTTGACGGTAAAGATGATCTACAAAAAGAATATCAGGCAAAGTTCCTTTTTCTTTTATCTCCATCAACGACTCATCAGTCAGATGAACGACTGACGCTCCTGTATAACGAACGTACATTTCAAGATTTTCGTTGATGTAATATTGATCTCCAATATGAGGATTGAGAATACCCACAGTAAATCCATCCAATCTCTCAACTGTACGCTTCGCAGCATTATAGGCTTTGGGAAGAATAAGTGTAAAAAAGAAAGAACTCCCTTCGTCCACTTCACTCTCCACTTCCAAAACGCCATCCATCAACTGAACTAACTTATTTGCAATCGTAAGCCCAAGACCACCAGTTGGTACTTTTCGTCCCCTACCTGTCTCTTGTTGTGTAAAAGTTTGAAAAAGTTTTGAACGCTGATCTTCACTCATCCCAATACCTGTATCAGAAACAGAAAAGTTGATGTGTACATTATCACTATCTTCAAAAATCTTCTTGATACTTACACTTACTTCGCCATTTTGGGGTGTAAACTTAATCGCATTACTCACTAAGTTTCCAATCACCTGCACCAACTTAGCAGGATCTCCCTCTATTGAAGTTGGGAGTTTTGGATCTACAAAAAGTTGAAAATCAATTTTTCCTTCTGTTGCTTTTACAGCATAAGACTCCATAGCAGTCTCAACCTTTTCGATTAAATCAAAAGGGATTTTCTCAAGCTCCATCTTATTGGTTTGAATTTTGGAAAGATCAAGAACATCATTGACCGCACCAAGTAACTGTTCGGTGCTTTTTTCGATAACACCAATCAGTTCTTTTTGCTCATCTGTTGGCTTAGAGTCTTTGAGAAGTTGCACAAACCCAACAATGCCGTTGAGTGGTGTACGAATTTGATGTGAGATACTAGCAAGAAAAAAATCTTTGGATGCATTGACCTCTTTAATGGTTTTAAGAAAATATTTATAGGATTGATTTGTTTTTCCTCCATCAATAAGTCGACTAATCTCTTTTTGTTCGGCTTTTTCAAAAACACTTTCAATCTCTTTTAAAGTCTCCTCGTCAATAGAGTTGTAATTACGTTTTTGTGCAAGTACCCAAAGAAGCTTTGTGCCAATCCCAATCAATAGCAACACAACCAAACCATAACCAACAATCCACATCTTTGCCAACAGTAATGGTTCCTTAGAAAACTCAGAGATAGGTCGCATCAATATCTCTAAAACCTGATTAAAATAAATCATCTTCTTTTTGATTTGTGCATGCCATCCCTCTACTGATACAGAATAAGTCCCGTCACGAGATTCATACTCTATCATTTCCCGTTCTGATACTGTAATGTTGGCAAACACAGAAGGAGACATTAATGAAGAGATATCCATATACGCTTCTGAATTTGGCAGAGTATCAAGTAGCGGAATCTTCTCTTTGGATACAATAGTTTTCCAAAATTCAATCTCTCGCTGGCTGAGATTTTGAGAACTTTCTAATATATAGCTCACAACAGAGTCTTCAACTACAACATACTCCTTGATGAAGAGATATTTTTCATAAAACTCAAGATAGATTTTAAGTTCATCGCTTTGTCTGGTTGCGATTTCGCTCATAATATCCAACAACACAAGAGCAATTTTTTGATGATACATTTGATAAAAAATCGCAAGATAGCTTGCTTGAGATGTACGTACTGCTTCGCGTGTCGGCTCAATCATCGGCTTGATACCTTCAAGTCTTTCGACATATCGACGAAAATCTTCATGATTTTGTGCTACTTCTATCAATATTTTAAGATTTCTATCTGTTTTGACGTAGGTTGCTTCAAGCGTTTCAGGGTTTTTTGTAGTAGCTTTTGCTAAGTAGAGTGCACTTTCAAGACGCTCTTCTCTTAGAGCATCAAAGATATTATTGAGCAGTTGCACGAAATCTGAAGGTTTGGTAGTTTGAGTCGATGCTGTGTAGTCATTGTAAGAACGATGCATCATCAAACTACTGCCAATAATCCCCAAAAAAACTATAAAAAGTAGTACGCTCACAATAATTTTATTTTCTAAAAGCTTCATAATCTTCCTTTTTATTTATAATCACCATCTTCTCCACGTCTTTGATTTAAAATTTAAGTAGTATGGGTGTGAGTATACAAAGTGAGTGCTTATAAAAGATAAATAGTTACATTTAAGATTGAAACCCTCTGATTAATTGAACCCTCTGATTAAATAGATTGCTTCACGACGTTTGCCATGACAAAGTACCTTCATTGCGAGGTTTGGAAGCCGTGGCAATCTATTGAAGCAAAGGGTTTAATTATCAATTGTGTACCATCAATAAAACTAAATTAAAAATACAAAACAAAACAACAAAAATAGACTACGAATAAACCACAGCGATGGTTAAAATACATCAAAAAAGAGAGTCCAAAATGATAAAAAAGTTAATTTTTTTGATGACGGTGTTGTTGATGTTTGGTTGTACAGATCCCTAAAAACCAAAAGGGATAGAACCTGTAGAGAGTTTTGATCTTAATGCCTATCTTGGAAAATGGTATGAGATTGCACGAATGGATCATGATTTTGAAAAAGGTCTAAGCAATGTCACAGCGACATACTCTCCTCAAAAAGGTGAAGTCAAAGTCGTAAATCGTGGATATAACGACTCAAAGAAAAAATGGGAAGAAGCAGTAGGAGAGGCGGAATTTGTGAAAAGTTCAAGTAGCGGATTTTTGAAAGTCACTTTCTTTTGGCCTTTTTATGGTGCTTATGTTGTGATTGATACTGACTATAGCACTTACACATTGATTGGTGGTGATGATAAATCTTATATGTGGATACTCTCTCGCCAACCCGAACTTGATTCTGATACGATGGATTATCTCCTTGAAAAAGCAAAATTTTTGGGTTATGATACAGATGCTTTGATCTATGTTGATCAGAGTTTAGCAGAGTATGGTTTGTAGTACCCGACTCTCAATACAAAGTTATCACTTCATCTAAAAGTACGATTTGTTTTTTTTCTATCAATGTAGTGAGAGTACGTTTGAAGTTTTTTTTACTCATTCCAAAGAATTTAACAATATCTTCGGCTTCGCTTTTGTAAGTAAAAGGCAATGAGCCACCGTGTGAGTGAAGTAGTGCGATGAGCTTCGTTTCACCTTCATCTACTTTTGCTTTTTGTCCAATTGGCGAAAGAGAAAGATCAAGTTTGCCATCTTGTCGGACGGTTTTGATATAGACCTGTTTTGTCTCTCCAATCTCAATAGACTCAAAGATTTCATTATCAAAAAGCATTCCCTCGTACTGTTTATCAGCGACCACTTTATATCCCAATGGCGTTTTGGCGATGATCAGTGCATCGACTGTTTTGTTTGGATGGAGTCCTTTCATTGAGCGGTTGAAAAATTGACCAATCTTTTGAGTGCCGTAGAGTCTATTGGTTTTTTCATCAAGGCAGATACGAAGAATATACTTTTTGCCGATATGAAAATGTTCTTTTTGTTGCGAAAGTGGTACAAAAAGATCTTTTGGTAATCCCCAATTGACAAACGCACCATAAGATTTGTAATCCACTACATTGAAGTAACCATACTCTCCAAGTAACGCCATTGGACGCTCTGTCGTTGCTACAGGACGATCTTCGCTATCGGTATAAACAAACACATCAAGAAGCGAACCAATAGGCATACTCTCTTCCATGATATAAATATTTGGCAACAACACTTCTGTGTCGTCTAATGTTTGAAGATAGTAACCAAAGTCACTATCACGTGCTATTTTGAGCGTATTGATTTCTCCAATTTTGAGATTTTGATTTTGTATTTTTGGTGTCATTGTGTAGTTCCGTTTTTGAGTTGATGTGGGTTGCAAAGATTACTCTTCGATATAGTTTTTGAGTTTTCTTCCTACTTTTGGATGTTTGAGTTTTTTGATTGCTGAGGATTCTATCTGTCGTACACGTTCACGTGTGACATTGAGTTCTTTTCCTATCTCTTCAAGAGTGCGATCGCTCTCATCTTCAAGTAGTCCAAAACGCATACGAATCACGGCTCTCTCTCTTTCGTTGAGTTGCTCCAATACGAGATCAATTTGGACATTAAGGTCGTCTTTGAGTACAGCATCGGTTGGACTAAGCGAGTCTTTGTCTTCGATAAAGTCTCCAAATCGTCCATCATCTTCATCTCCTACAGGTGTCTCTAAACTCACTGGCTCTTTGGTGATTTTGATCACATTTTTGACTTTATCGATAGAGAGTCCTACTTCTTGAGCGATGGTTTCAATATCTGGTTCTTTGCCTGTTTCTTGGAGATGTTTTCGCATGATTTTATTGATACGATTGATAGTTTCTATCATGTGAATTGGGATACGAATGGTGCGTGCTTGATCTGCAATTGCTCGACTGATCGCTTGACGAATCCACCATGTAGCGTAGGTGGAAAATTTGTACCCTTTTTCATACTCAAACTTATCGACGGCTTTCATCAATCCAATATTTCCTTCCTGAATCAAATCAAGGAAAGGCAAACCGCGGTTTGTGTAGCGTTTGGCGATGGAGACTACCAATCGAAGGTTGGATTTTGCCATACGGGTTTTTGCGATTTCGCTTTTGCTTTTTCCTTGTCGGATCTGATTGAGAATCTCTTGGAGTTTCTCTTCGCTAAGATCAAATCCACCTTTGCTTGCTTCTCGCGTCTCAAAGAGTTTTTTTATCTCTACATAAGTGCTGACCATAGTGGTCTCTGGCACAGATTCGATAATATCTTCTTTGGACATATTGACGATATTTTTTAGAATTTCTTCGTGATTTTGACGAAGTGTATCATTGAAAAGTGGGAGTTTATACTCCAATCTTTTCAACTCTTTTTCAAAACTATCATCGCTGGTGAGAGCAGTCTCCATCGCTTTGACTAACTCATTAATGAGTTTTGAAGTAGGACCCAAATCTATAAGCGCACGTTTGAGTTGCTCTTTTTTGAAGGTTACTTTGAGGCGTTCGTAGAGTATTTTTGTTTCGTCAGATTCAGACTCAATGATCTCTTGAAACTCTTCTCTAGCTTTCATCCACTCTTTTTTTGATCTTTCAAGCTCTTTGAAGCTTTGGACTACTTGAGTGACTCTGGAGTCATCTTTAGGAGATATTTGGGTGTTCTCTTCGTCCTCTTCAGAGTTTTCATCCTCGCTACTCTCATCTCCTTCGCCTTCACTGCTTTTTTCATCTTCAAAACTCTTAAAAAGCTCTTTGACTCTTCGTTCGCGATTCAGTAGTGGACTTTTGTAGTTGAGAATATAGTCGATAAGATAAGGAACCGAACAGATCGCATCGAGAATGATATTTTCTCCCTCTTCGATGGTTTGAGAGAGTTCTACCTCTTCATCTTTGGTCAAAAGAGGAATTTTGCCCATTTCTCGTAAGTACATTCGTACAGGAGAGTCCGAACGACTCCACTCTAAAAGCTCTTTTTCTTTATGGAAATCAAACTCCTCTTCCTCTTCGGCTGCTTTGAGTGATTTGGCACGAGCGTACTCTTTTTTTTGAGCCTCTTTGTTGGTGACCATTTTGGCATATTCAGAGGCACTGACGATAGTAATCTCAAGAGATTGAGAAAGTGAGTGAATTTTTTTGGCTTGTGCGGTTGTGATTTGTTTGCCAAACTCTCTTGCGATATTTTCAAGAGTGACAACATCTCCTATTTTTTTTGACGCAAATAGAGTCTCTACACTTTTCATACTGTCTTTTATGGCTGCCATGTGATTTCCTTGGGGTGTGATGAGAAGATTTATTGGATTTAGACTTTGGATAGTTGAAATATTGAAAGTGGATTATACTCAATATTTTATTAGAGTTATTGTCTTGCAAGAAATATAATATTGCTTTAGGGAACCTCTAAAAACATAGATTGCTTCACTTCGTTCGCAATGACAAATCC
>DYPM01000065.1 GCA_020719895.1 Sulfurovum sp.
CTGCAAAGTTATCTTCAGAGTGATCGTGATGAGATAAAGAGTGATTGGTAGAGATTTGGGCATCTCTAAAAACTACACTTTGGATTGCTTCGGCTTTTGCAAAGCCTCGCAATGACGGCACTTTGTCATTGCAAACGTTGTGAAGCAATCTATGTTTTTAGAGGTTCCCATTAGTAGTATGAAGTCGTGTCGCAACAATCCTTTTGGTCTGATTTGTCATATCTTGCTCCTTGTGCCTAATGTAATTTTGCCTTGTATGATTTGTGTGTAGAGTAGATTGTCAAGTCTTGCATAATGCTCTTCTAAAAGTACAAAATGTGGTGAGGTCTCAAATCCGTCCAAACCTTGTTTTGCCAATTTTTGTTTTTGGATTTTGAGAGTGGCTGTCGTGATGTGTTTTTGATGTTTGATTTTGATGATAAATGGAAGTGCATAAGAGGCGAGTTTTGGTCTAAGCATTTGAAGTAGTTGATTTGCCTCTTTTACTCCAAAAGGCTTTTGTGTGACAAGCGAAGCCATTCCGATTTTGCCATCGATATGTGGCACACTCACGCCATAGACAACCACTTCTTCAAAATTACCGCATTGTCGTATCGCCTCTTCTACATCAACACAAGCTATATTTTCACCTTTAAATCGATAAGTATCGCCCAATCGTTCTACAAAAGTATAAAATCCTTCTTCATTTTTTCGTAGCAAATCTCCCGAACGCCACCACATATCGCCATCTCTGAAGAGATTTCGTACTACTTTTGTCTCATTGAGCGAACTCTCCATATAACCTTGATACTCACCGCTTGGCACTACAAAAAGTGCTTCTCCTTCATCTCTTTGTATCTGCATATTTTCATCTACCAAAACCATTTCTTGATTTTTTGGATCATCAAAAGGCAAATATCCACAATATCCTGCGATATCAAACCAATTGGTCAAAGCACCAGCAGGCATCTCTGTCGCACCAAAATGCTCTACGATATGTTCAATCCCAAAACGCAACACTACAGATTCCCAAAGGCTACGTGTCAAACCATTACCAAAAATCACTTTGAGAGTGTGATTTGAATCTGTGTGTTTTTCATCACTATTCAACAAATACCGCCACAACTCACCGATATACACTGCATGACTACACTCAAAACGACGAATATCTTCCCAAAATCCACTGACTGAAAATCTCGGTCTCACTACTGCTGTAGCACAAGTATAGATTACTGCACAAAACGCGACCGCCAAACCATTGCCATGATACAAAGGCAATGAAATATAGCAACGATCTCCTTGCTCCATCGCCGTACGCAATCCCCACGCAACTCCAGCACCAATCATACGACGATGCGAAAAAAGTGCGGGTTTACTATGACCACTTGTGCCACTGGTAAAAATCACAAAAGCAGGATCTTCCATCGTATGCGAATGGACTCCAAAACGAGGTTTTTGAAAAGGGTAATTGTAAATCTCAAAAATAGAAAAACAATCCAACGTACCGATTGGATCACCCAATAGCATTTTGACTTGGGTTTGTTGTGCCAATGCAATGAGTCGCTCTTGTGGTTCACGTGTATTAAACAGTATCGCAATTCGTCCAGTTTGATTGATACCAATTAGTGCTGCAATAAAATCAAAACTATTGTGGTAATGCAATCCGATATGATGCTCATCTGTAGTGGCAAAAATAAAATCTTTGATTTTGGAGGCTTGTGTGAGTAGCTGACGATAGGTGTAACTTGTAGCGTTTTGAGTCTCTATCACCACAGAAATATCAGGAGACATTGAGGCACGTTGCTCAAATAGTGTCGTCCAATTTTTGATATTGGACGCTTCTATCTGCTTCCACGCTTGCTGTTCTTCGTCTGCCATTGCATTATAAAGCGACGTTAATCCCTTTTGTGTATTGTGTTGGAGTCGTATCTTTTCAATCAATTCTTTTTTCATAGCATCTACACAAATGTCTCTATCACGTTTCCTTTTCGTTGCAACACCATTACGCCACTCAAGAGTGCTTTCTCTTTGAGTTCTTCATTGATATGAAATGTTGCAAGTGCTAAATGGTGGTTAAAATCTTTGTATGTCGGATAGAGAGTTTTAAAATTTTGATATTTTTTGGTGAGTAGTTTTTCTAAGTCTGCTTCATGTGCTTTATATTTGACTTCAATGATCGCTATATCTTTGCCATTAAGCATCACAATATCAAACTCATCTCTCACTTTATTGATATCATGTTGCCAATTTTTGCCAACATAGTCATAATGAATTCCTGCTAAATCTTTTTTGTGATTTAAAGAGTTATAAAAAAACTCTTCGGCTACATCTCCTTGATTGTTACCGATATTGCCTAACATTTTTGCGACTTTGTCAAGCTTCGCATCGGTTTTGGCAAGTTGTGCGTCTGTTTTAGCTTGTGAAATCCTCAACTCTTCGCTTGTTTTGGCTTGTGACTCTCTTAGCTCTGCGATACCTTTAAATGTTTGCACGATGAGTTCTTTAAGCTATTGATCACTCATTTTGACTCCTACTAATAAATTTTGTACATCTCTAAAAACCCCATCTTGTCATTGCGGGCTTGACCAGCAATCTCGTGTTTGTGGCATACGAGATACCGAATCAAGTTCGGTATGACGGTTTTTAGAAATTCCCATTGAGAAAATAGTATAGCAAAAAAGAGGAAGATTAAAAAAAGAACATCTTCAAAAATCATCCCAAAACATATTTTAGTTAAAATAGAATTTTCAAAAGGAAGTAGCATGACCATATCGCAAATCTCAACACTATTAGACAAACACTATCATCAGATTGAAGCAATTATTCTTTCTCGTCAAGATCCAATTACGGGATTGCTTCCAGCAAGTACAGCGATTAATCCTCACGGAAACTACACCGATGCGTGGGTTAGGGATAATGTATATAGTATTTTAGCAGTGTGGGGACTTGCTTTGGCATACAAAAAATATCAACCTGATCACGCACGCACCTATACACTTTCGCACAGTGTTGTCAAATTGATGCGAGGATTGCTTATATCGATGATGCGACAATCTGCAAAAGTGGAGAAGTTCAAATACACTCTCAATCCCATCGATGCACTGCATGCAAAATACGGCACAAAAACAGGACTTCCTGTCGTCAAAGATGGCGAGTGGGGACATTTACAGCTTGATGCAACTTCGATATTTTTATTACAACTAGCACAAATGAGTGCGTCTGGACTACAGATTATCTACACTTCTGATGAGGTAAATTTCGTACAAAATCTCGTACACTACATCAGTCGTACCTATTGCACTCCTGATTATGGTATTTGGGAGAGAGGCAATAAAATCAATCACGGAACAGCAGAGGTGAATTGTAGTTCTGTAGGAATGGCAAAAGCTGCACTTGAAGCACTCAATGGATTTAATCTCTATGGCAACAGTTCAGGAAACGAAGGTGTGATTCACGTCGTCGTCAATGATATCGCTCGTTCACGTTTTACGCTTCATGAGATGCTCCCAAAAGAGTCCAACTCCAAAGAGATAGATGCGGCACTACTTAGTATCATCGGTTATCCTGCTTATGCCGTAGAAGATGAAGAGATCGTACAAAAAACGCTCACACAAATTATCGACAAACTCGCAGGTCGTTATGGATGTAAACGTTTTTTGCTTGATGGACATCAAAGCAGTATTGAAGATGTAAGCAAACTTTATTACGAGTCTTTTGAGCTTAAAGCGTTTGAGCATATCGAATCAGAGTGGCCTCTCTTTTTTACCTACCTTTTGCTTGATGCTAAAATGCGTAACGACACAAAATCAGCAACATACTGGAGAGAGAAGTTGGAGCCTCTGTTTGTAGAGCAAAATGGCGTAAAACTTCTACCAGAACTCTATATAGTCCCAAAAGAGTCAATCAAAGCCGAAAAACAAAATCCTCACTCACAAACACGAATAGCAAATGAAAACTTACCACTTGTATGGGCGCAGAGTCTTTGGATATTGAGTGCTTTGATGGAAGATGGATTGCTTCTTCCGTCAGATATTGATCCTCTCAAACGAAGAGAGAGAATTGCTCTTAAACGCACTAATTTACCATTGGTTGCTATTGTCGCTCAGACTGACAAAGTCAAAAAAATACTTTATGATCATGGAATCAAAAGCGAAACATTAAAGGATATTTATCCTTTGCATATTATGTACTCTGATGAACTTTCGAAACTCTACGGCATATTGGGAAAAAATGATAAATTAAAACTTTCGGGCAGACCTCCGCTTGAGGTTCGTACGATTAGCACCTCTTTTTTATATCGGATTGCAGGTGCGGAGAGTATCTTTTTGCCTTACTATTTCAATCCTAAGGGGTTTTATTTGAGTTATGACAATCGTTTGCTTACCAAACATTTCAAGTCTTCACTCAAATTTCTCTCTGAGCATTGGAATCAAGCAGGACAACCTTTGATAACCTTTTTTGTAAGAGAAGATATGCTTATTGAAAAAGACAAAGAGACGATTATCACGCTTCTTGATCAAATCCAAAAAGGGGAGTGTGATATTATCAAAATCAAAAGCGGTCCTATTTCGATTCTTCAACACGCTACAGCCAAAGAGAGAATTGATTATATTCATGATCTAAAGTTACAAACAGTAGAAGAGGCTTCCAATGAGCGTACTTTTTTTGAATCAGTTGAGACTATGGGATATAAACTTGATAGTAACAAAATCACCATTCTTGAAAACAGCACAACAGAAGCACTCTGTGTGATTGTATCTCAACATGAAAATCACCTCAAACGTGCAGTGGCTCTAAAAATTCTTCATGATAGAGTCGGTGCGGAGTATCAAATCTTATTTGGTGATACGGCACTTTGTTTGAGTGAAATTGCTCGAATACTTTACAAACTTGCGATGCTTCGACATGATTGGAGTGTAGTGCGTCGTTTGGCTGAACTTATCGATGCGTATGATGATAGACTTGAAGATGTGTTGCTTGAGATTGTAGTGCGTCAAAAGCAGTTGGCAGTCGGACGTTCGTTTTACGAAGATGCGATTTTGTCTAAACCTTATGAGAGTTTTATAGTGATGCAAAAAATCAAAAGTTATTGTGGCGGTAACACCGCTGAGGCAATTTTGACTCAAGAGATTCTTCTTCATTTGGGACATATTATTCGTGCTGAGCCTGAACTTTTTGAGACTATTTTGACATTTAGAGTATGGTTTTATATTCAGCTCATTGTAGGACAAATAAGTGCTGAAAAATCGCTTTCGATCGCTGAAGCATACGAGTATCTTATCGGTCTTTCGCCTTATGAGATATATACAATACTCCATACGATTCTTCACTCTTTTGTTGCTAAAGTTGAACAGTTAAGTAGGGTGGAGAGTATTCATGCACAAGGAATGGAACACTTTCGTCATCTCTCAAGTGATGCACTTCATTTTTATGAAAATACTCAATCTGATTGGATGGAGTGGCGTAAAGAAGTAGGAATGATAGGTCATATTGATGCAAAAACACTAAGCGACGTATGGAGTCTTTTGCAACGAAGTCAAGGTGTTGTGATAGGAGATAAATACAATATTCACAATCGTATAGGATTAGAAGATATATTTGAATCCACAGCACATGAGCGTCGATTTAAACTTCTTTTTGATGCCAAACTTCAACGAATTCCAGCACCTGAATATAGACAACTTAATATCGAACTTATCAAAACATTGGCAGCTTTTTTTGAAGAAAATCAAGAGATTGTTATCAAAAGTGATCTTGTGTTTGATGTCATTATCGGTCATGCAGTACAGCTTGAGTGGTGTAAATCGCACGATGAAGCACACTACGAAGAGCAAAAAGCAAAAGCATGGGAAGTATTTTATCGTTTTGATCCAAAAATCGTCAGCGATGCCTATATCGAGGCGTTTGTTTATTTAGTAAAATAAACCCTCCGAAAAATCAGATGCTTCACAAGAGCGACAAGTCGCGAGAGCTGTCGGTACGAAGATCTAATTTTTAGCTTTGCTAAAAATTTGAGCATTTTTAAAATATAAAAGTAAAGGATTTTTATGATTTTAGTTGGTGATATTGGAGGAACCAAAACCAATCTTGCACTCTATAAAGTGGAAAATGGTGAGGTTTTATCTGTCGCAAAAGAGCAATTTGTAAGTTCAAACTACACAAAACTAAGTGATATCATAGATACATTTTTGATGCAATATCAACAATCAACAATCAATGCAGCTTGTTTTGGAATCGCAGGTCCTGTGATAAATGGCGAATGTCGTACGACAAATTTGCCATGGGAAATTATCACTACCAAATCATTGGAGCAGACACTTCTCACACCAAATATTGCATTACTTAATGATCTTAGTGCTACGGCGTATGGAATGCTTTATCTTAAACCAGAAGAGATAGTCCACCTAAATCCTAATGGAGTTTTTTCCAAAGCAACGTGTGGCGTGATAGCGGCAGGAACAGGACTTGGTGAAGGAATTCTTTATTATGATGGAAAAGATTTTCATCCACTTGCAACTGAAGGTGGACATTGTGATTTTGCACCTCAAGATGAAGAAGAAGAGGCGTTGCTTAAGTGGTTGCGTTTGAGTTATCCAAATCATGTGAGTTATGAAAGAGTGTTGTGCGGTCAGGGGATTTCTACTCTATATCAATTTGTCAAAATACACTACTCATTTTCTGAATCAGATACGATACGAATGATGGATGAGACACAAGATAAAAGTGCGATGATAAGTCGATGTGCGATAGAAGAGCAAGATCCACTCTCTCAAAAAACATTGCGACTTTTTTGTAAAATATATGGTGGCGAAGCAGGTAATTTGGCACTTAAATCACTCTCAATTGGCGGAATTTTCATCGGTGGTGGTATTGCTCCCAAAATTTTGCCGTTTCTTAATGAAGGTATTTTTATGGAATATTTTTTAAAAAAAGGACGTTTTGGGGGACTCTTAGAGAAGATAGAAGTCAAAATCTCTCTCAATCAAGAAACAGCACTGCTTGGTGCAGTACACTACGCCAAAGATAGATTTTTAGTCAAATAAATGCAAAGGATAATAAAATGAAAAAAATGGAAAACGAATCTGATATTGTTATTTTTGGAGGACACGGAGATCTTTCACTTCGTAAATTAATACCAGCACTCTATCATCTCTATAGTGATGAGTATATTGCTAAAGGGAGCCGTGTGATAGCAACCTCTCGCCATAAAGTCTCTCGCGATGAACATTTGGCATTAGTGCGTGAAAAACTGTTGTACTTTTTGGAACCAAATGAGTTTAGTGAAGAGAAATGGGAAAATTTTTCTTCACAACTTGAAGTAGTACAGTTGGATTTGGGACACAAAGAGAGCTATGAAGCACTTTCAAATCTACTACGAGAGTATCCTGAACGTATTCGTATTTATTATATGTCTACTGCTCCATCTTTTTTTGGATCTGCGTGTAGCGCATTGCACTATTGGAGTCTTATCACTCCTGCAAGTCGTGTTGTATTAGAGAAGCCAATCGGACGAGACTTGATCTCTTCGCAAAAAATCAATGATGAGGTGGCTGAGTATTTCAAAGAGAGTCAAATCTATCGTATTGATCACTATCTTGGCAAAGACACGGTACAAAATATCATGGCGTTGCGTTTTTCAAATATGATGTTTATGCCACTATGGAGTAATCAAAATATAGATCATGTTCAGATCACAGCAGCTGAAAGTGTTGGTTTAGAGGGAAGACAAACCTATTATGATGATTATGGTGCGATGCGTGATATGATTCAAAATCATCTACTACAGATGCTCTGCTTGATAGCGATGGAGCCACCATGTTCGCTTGAAGCAAACAATGTTCGTGATGAAAAAGTCAAAGTGTTGCGTTCATTACGTCCTTTTGAAGGTGATGATGTATCTACCAAAACAGTTCGTGCTAGATATACATCTGGTGCCATTGGTACGCAAGCAGTCAAAGGATATCTTGAAGAAGAAGGTGTCAAACCCGAAAGTATGACAGAAACATTCGCGGCGATTCGTGTAGATATCGACAATTGGCGATGGAATGGTGTGCCTTTTTATTTGCGTAGTGGCAAAAGAATGGCAAAACGTAATACTGAAATTATTATTCAATTCAAAGAAGTTCCTTATCAGATTTTTCCAAACACAGGACACACTATTTCACCCAATCGATTGGTTATCTCTTTGCAACCTGATGAGAGTATCAAAATGATGATGATGACCAAAATCCCAGAACTGAGCGAACAAATGAATCTTCATGAGATGTCATTGGAGCTTAATATGCCCAAAAATGCACCTCGAACTCCTGCTGCTTATGAGCGTTTGCTATTGGATGTTGTCAGAGGAAATCCGACACTTTTTATGCGTCGTGATGAAGTTGAGACAGCGTGGAAATGGGTTGATCCTATTCTTCAAGCGTGGGAAGCAAACGAAGTAAAACTCAAAAACTATAGTGCAGGATCAGATGGTCCAACAAGTGCGATTGCGATGATAGAACGTGACGGAAGAAGTTGGTATGAAGAGTGACACTTCTCTCTATCACTTCGATACACGACAAGCATTACACGACGCATTAGCACGTTCTGTTGCAGAACAACTCGCTTTAGCGATCGCACAAAAAGGAACAGCATCGCTAATGGTATCAGGTGGAAGTACACCACCTCTTTTTTTGGAGAGACTTAGTAAAGAGCTGATAGATTGGTCAAATGTGCGTGTCGGATTGGTCGATGAGCGTTGGGTCGATGAGAATGATGATGAGAGTAATGGAAAAATGGTACGCCAAACACTCCTTCAAAATTACGCTACTCAAGCGACTTTTGTCCCAATGTACAAATCAAACACAGATGCCACAGTCGCAGTCGTAGAGATAGAAAAAACAATCAAAGAGACTCTAATGCCATTTGATGTTGTCATACTTGGTATGGGAGCTGATGGACATACTGCTTCGCTTTTTCCGCATCATTCCGCACTTGACATAGGACTTGATCCTCACTCCCAAAAAGTATGTATCGCACTCACTCCTGACACGGCCCCTCACACACGCATCTCTCTGACGCTTTATGCGATTCTTACTGCTAAAGTCTGCTATCTACACATCGAAGGAGAACGTAAACTCACAGTTTACAATCAAGCAGTAGCAGGAGAAGATACTACGCAGATGCCAATTAGAGCCTTTATCCATCGAGATGATTTTTTGTTGCGTGTTTATTATGCTGAGTGAGATATTTGGTGAAGACCTATATTTATCTATAAGTCTCAATTATTTTCAAAAAACGCAACCCTCCTAAAGGAACTTAAAATGCGATTTCTCAATATCCAAACAGACTATGCCTTCAAAAAAGTATTTGGTTCAAAAGAGTCAAAAAACATTCTCAAAAGCTTTTTAAATGCGACACTTGAGCTTCCTTTGCTTATAGAAGATTTGATTATCGAAGATCCATATAATGTACCAAAACTACAAGGGATGAAAGATACAGCAGTAGATGTCAAAGCAACATTGAGCGATAACTCTTTGGTTATCATCGAAATGCAAATCCTAAATCACGATGGCTTTGAGAGTCGTATCCTCTATAATGTGGCTAAAAACTATGCAAATCAATTGGACAAAGGAGAGAGATACACACTTCTCAATCCAGTGATTGCACTTACTATTGCAAATTTCACTATGTTTGAGTTTGACAAATATAAATCCATCTTCAAACTTTTAGAAAAAGAGAACTTCACACAATACAAAGATGATATTCAGCTTATATTTATTGAGTTACCAAAATTTACCAAACACATAAATGAGTGTCAAACCATAGAAGAGAAATGGATAGCATTTATCAAAGAAGCAAGAGATTTATCAGCAATACCAGAAACAATCAATGACATTGGTATAAAACAAGCCTTTGAGATAGCCAACACAGCCTCTCTATCCAAAGAAGAACTCGAGATTCAAGAAAAAAGAGAAGATTTTTTATTTATTCAAAAAAGCTCTATCGAAAAAGCAAAAAGAGAGGCTTTGGAGGAAGGGT
>DYPM01000066.1:0-1583 GCA_020719895.1 Sulfurovum sp.
CCGTCTGCTTAAGACCTAATTTTTGGCTTTGCCAAAAATTTGAGCATCTATCAAATTAAAACAAGTAGTTGAACTCAAGACGGTATTCTTTGTATGAGTTGTCGTTCTTGCCTGAATTTGCAGGATCTTCACTGATAAGTCCGACGCGTACCTTGCTGTAAAATACAGGGTTAAATTTATAGCCCAAATCGATATGCCACACATTGCTATCAGTAGGAGCATTGACTTTTTTGTCATCAAAATCTTGCACGGCGTATCCTACACTTCCATTGAAGCTTGAGGTGAACTTATACTCTGCATAGCCCATAAAGGTTTTTGTGTTGGCGTACCAGTTGTATTGTCCCATAGCACGTGTATATCCGCCTGTTGGGAATCCTCTCCAAGGGGCTAAAATATCCGCCTTATCTTCGACTTTGGAGTACCCAATCCTAAAAAGTCCTTTTTCGTTTGGCATATTGAGGTCAATTTTGGCATTCAATAGACTGCTATCAATAGATGTTTTTACGCTATCTACATAACCCGTTGCTACGTTTCCAGTGAGGTTGGTGTAGCCTGCTACTTTGCCTGCACCATCATCCATTTGTAGGTAATAGCGTATGCTTGGTGTTATGCTCCACTCTTTTAAAATAGGCATTGTATAGAGTGTCTCTACAACGACATCTTTTACCACATCAGGAACACTCAATAGCGAGAGTGTTGCATTAAGGTTTTTGACTATTTTGGTATTGATATCAGCAATGATAAGGTCGTGGTCAGTATCTTCGCCTGCTTTCTTGAAGTTGGCATAGCTAAGTCCTTGATGTACGGGAGCATCGTCGTTGTTGTTCCAGCTATCGCCTGCACTGTCTTTGAAAGTAATCACATCATGTATCGAGGTGTGGTCTCTAAGCTTTTGGTTGCCAAAATAAGCAACTCTTAGCTTAGTCTCTTGTGCGATTTTGACTGTCGCTACGCCACCATCAAAGGTATTTGGAATCATTTTTGTGTCGTTAGAGGATGTAAAGACAGACTCAAAAAGTTGTCGTCCTGCCATGAGATTGAACATTTTGTTTTTATACTCAAGATAAGCTTGACCGAGTATATGCATACCGCCATCGTAGGTGCCTGTTTTTTTGACGTTGTAGCGACTGAAAGTGTCTTTTCCTGCTTTTGAGCCACCCACTTCATCTACATCAACTCTGAATCCATCGGGATTGATTGAGCCGTAGTAGCCTGCTGTGAATGCTATACCATTGTAGTAAGCAGATTTGAAGATCATACTTCCGCCCATACCCATATTTTTGTTATTGAGATTCCCCTTTTTGGTCGCTTTGTCCCATGTCTCTTTTTCCCATTCCCAATAAAACGAGTTGCTTCTTAGTCGCCCATAAAAAACCCCTTCTGTAAACATACCACCAATTGTTTTGGTCGCTTCAGGAAGGATGAGGTACTCCTCGGTCATATTGCCTTTGAGTTTTCTTTTGATTGAAATTTTATCTTCTGCTATTGCAGGTATAGTTGCCAATAGTGCTATTGCAATAAGACTCATTGTGATTGTTTTCATTTTGTGCTCCTATTTATGCTAATTTCAAAAGAAACAAGTT
>DYPM01000066.1:1683-4945 GCA_020719895.1 Sulfurovum sp.
CTTTTGACGCGAATGTCTTCGTGAAGACGGCTCTTGCGAAATTAGTTTGGCTATTTTTCTAAAAATTCCCCTCTTGAGGGGTGTCCAAAGGACGGGGTGGAAAAAAGAATCTTCAAAGAACGATATTGATATTTTCGTCCATCATCTTTTATACAAATTCGCCACTTGGAGGGGAGATTTTAAGGAGAAAACCTCAGCTCTTTTTTGTCAGCACTTTGCTCCAGCTTTGGGGCAACCGCAGTCGTAATCAAGAATTTTGACATTAGATGTCATTTGGATATCAATGACTTTTTTCTTGCGAATATAATCACTTACTACTTCATAAACAGCAGGTGTCTCTTTGGCGAGGTTTTCGCCTGCATTTTGTAAGTTTCCGCCCCATGATGAAACACGATAGGTTTTTTTAGGATCAAGCGGTTTGCCACTGATTATAAAATCAGAAATACGTTTCCCCGATGGTGCAGCAATCTTGATAGTGTAACTTGCTCCAGTGAGACGACTCATATCGCCACCTTGTTGCAAGAGTGGATTTGGATTAAATACATTGTCGGCGATATCTTCCATCAATTTAGCAATCGCTTCTCCTTTGAGATCAAACGTATACACTTCAGGGTAGGTGATTGCCGTCATCTCATAAACATTGTCTTTGAGAATCTGATCTCCGCCAAGGAGTGTCGTTCCCCATCGGTATCCTGGAGTAAAAACAATATCACTTTTCATCGCATCCATAATCGCTTCACCAATCAACGCATCAAATGTTGAGTAGAACGTGTCGCGTTTGTAAAGCAATCCTTTTGTAGTTCCTAACACTTCGTTGAGTTCTTCATTGTAGGGTTTGTACCACTTCTCTACCAACTCTTCACCCGCTTTATCGGCAGGAATCAGATTGGAAGCGATCGGAATGAGTTTAAAGCTGTATCCTGCTACTTTTTTATCTTTAATATCCAAATCGAGTCTGCCGACATATTTTCCGTGACTTCCTGCTATCAAAATGACCGTGTTGTTTACGATAATCGGTTTTGGGCTTGGATCATGGGTGTGACCACTGAGGATAAAGTCTATGCCATTGACTTTTTTGGCAAGCTCTTGATCTACTGAAAATCCATCATGGCTTAGCACGACAACTGCATCGACTTTTTTCTCGCCACGCAACATATCAACATACTCTTGAAGGCTCTCGTGACGTAATGCAAAGCTCCATCCTTCGGTGTACTTTTTGGGATTTGCAGTCGAAGTAAACGGGAACGATTGACCGATAATACCGATTTTGGCACCACCAACTTCTTTGATAGTGTAGGGTGGGAAAATAGTCTCTTCAAAAGTGTCACTAAAAGGATCATTATCGATGACGTTTTGGGAGATAAATTCACCCTTGAACATTTTGATGAGTTCCATCACACGCTCTTTGCCGTAGGTGAATTCCCAGTGACCGACCATCACATCGACACCCAAATAGTTTTGCGCATCGACGATCGCTTCACCACCTGTTTTGAGTGCGACCGCGGTTCCTTGCCACGTGTCACCACTATCAAGCAGCAACACATTATTGGCTCCACGCTCTTTGCGAATATGCTCAATCACTGTTTTCATATGTGCTACGCCACCCATTTTGCCAAACTTTGTAGCAAGCATCTCAAAATTGCCGTGGGTATCGAAGTATTGATCTAAACTTCCAGCCTCAATCCCGTAGTAGTTCTCAAAGCTCTCACCGCAGATAAACCCTGGTGTTCCCACTAATGTATCTGCTGAAATGAGTGTTGAAGGCTCTCTCCAATAGAGTGGCTTAAGGTGTGCGTGCATATCACAGATGTGCAAAAGTGTCACTTTGCCTTTAGGCTCAAAAGAGACAATATCTGAAAAGCTCATATTTTTAATCCGTTCTTTTCCCGCTTCGCCTGCAAAGAGGTTTGTGCCTGTTGCACCAAAAATCCCCAATGCTACAGCGATTTGTAGAAAATCTCGTCTGTTAATTTCCATAATGCACTTCTCCTAACGTTTGAGACCCGGAATGGCGATCTCTTTTTGTTTATCCGTAGCAAGCTTATTGACATACACCTCAAGTGCGACCATCTCTTTTGAGCCTATTGGGATCACTGCAAGTAATGCATTTTCCATACACCCTTGAAATCTTTTTTGAAGCGTTGTAAGGTTTGATTTGGTCATACGGTACGCAGGCCAAGTTCCCCCTGAAGCATTATCGCCCAAATCAGGAAGTGGTTGTGTGCGTAATATCGTTCCGATAATATCTTTGCTGTGGCAACTATTACACGAAAGTCCTCTACCGCCTCTTTGGGTCATATAGGTTTTTTCTCCGAGTTTATACGAGGCTTTGATGTGTTTGTCTGCATTGATATTGATATTGATCTTTTCGCCGTTTGCCAACGATTTGACATACGCGAGCATCGAGAACATCTTTGGATCATCAAGTTTGAGCGGTTTTTTCTTTTTTTCTGCCAAAATCGCTTGCATCACTTGATCAAGTCCTACAACTGCACCCATTTTTTTGATATAGCGAGGAAATCCTGCGATGTAGTTGGGGAGTTTTTCCTCTTTGATACCCAAAAACTTCGCCATGACTACTTCGCCACCAATCATCTCTTCAAACAACTCACCACCCTCTTCGACAAAAATATCAGCAGGATTGTTCTGAAGCATCTCTTCATACATTGCTCTATCTGCATCACTCATAGCGAACTGTTCACCTGCAAAAGCGATGGATACTGCGACTATGGTTGCTACTATTGCACCTTTCATGAATTATCCTTTCGGAGTGAGTTTTTTGCTCTTCTCGCCTTTTTCTCCTGTGCTTTCGGTGTACTCTACAGAGATTGTACCTGATGCAGGCACTTTGAGACTCACTGAAAAATAAGGGTTTGCTGAGACAGTTTCCCACACTTTCATTGTGGTGAAAGGTTTATCATCGAGCTTAAATGTCACGTTGTTGATATAGTTTGCAGGTATGATTTTTCCTGTTTTTTTATCTTTTGCCATTCCTGTGTCCATAGGATGAATAATGATGAAATCTACATCGATTACATCGCCTGCTTTGTAATTTTTTGGTTTGAACTTAATCATTGATTTTTTTTCTGCCATTTTTTATTCCTTTTTTATGCTAATTTCAAAAGAAACAAGTTTCTTTTGACGCGTATGTCCTCAGCGGACGGCTCTTGCGAAATTAGTTTCGCTTTTTTCCAAAAAATTCCCCTTAGAAACAAGTTTCTTTTGACGCGTATGTCCTCAGCGGACGGCTCTTGCGAAATTA
>DYPM01000066.1:5045-9964 GCA_020719895.1 Sulfurovum sp.
TCCGTTATCCGTTATCCGTTATCTGTATGTCACCCGCATCCGCCGATGGTGACTTTGACGCTTTTGGCTGTCATTATAAAATTACCTGTACTTGTCTCGACCAATGCAACCACATCTTGTGTTTTACCGAGTTTGATACGTGTCGCAAAATAAGCTTTTCCACTCATTGGCGTGAGCATGACATCTGCACATCGTACGTTGTTGTTCTCTTTGGCGAGGATATGAATCGCTTTGATATAGTTACTCTCTTCCATTGGGTGATTAACAGTCACTTTGACAGGTACGACTGCACCGTTTTCTGCAATTTCTGGAACGACAAGATCTATTTTGTCGCTGGTTTCTATCGCTTTGCCTGAAGTAATCGCTGCTATTGCCATATCGTAACTAAATTCGTTTGGACCTTTTGGTGCTTTTGCTTTTTCTTCTGCTGCGTTAAGTAGTGCTGGAGTTCCTGCTATTGCTGTAGCAACAACAATGCCGAGTCCTTTAAGAAAATTTCTTCTTTGTATCATGGGTTATGTCTCCTGTTTGGGTTTATTTGGTTGCCATTACATAGGCGGTAAGATCACAAATCTCACTTGGACTAAAAAGTCCTGATGTGAGATTGATGGTCATATGGGTTTTTGGATTGTCGATACGGGCATCGGCGATTTTTTGATAGACAAAATTTGTATTGCGTACTTTGGTATCGACGAAGTTTGCACGGTATGTAGTCAAATCAGGTCCGATATTTCCACCACCTTTTGCACCTTCGATATTGTGACATGCGACGCAGTTGCCGTATTGTTTGGCTGTTTTTGTCACTTTTCCACTTTTGTCTTTAGTCTCGATAAATTTGCTTAAACCCTCTGGAGGTGTCTCTTTGGCATCTTCGCCGTTGAGGTTATGAAAGATATATTTTCCTCTTTCGATTGCTGCGGGATCTTCGAGTTTACATGTTTTTGGCATGGTATATTTTTTTGCGGGTTTAAGCAGATCTTTTTTGATGATCTTGCTGGCATTTGGTGATTCGTATGCTTTGGTAAGATCCACTGCGTACGCACCGCTACATGCCACGATGCACGTCGCGACACCAGACAAAAATGCGGTTTTTGGTTGCATCTACACTCCTTATTTTTTGATTACAACTGCATCATAACAAACGAGTGTAAAAAAAGAATAAATAATACTATTGCATAAAATCATTTATTCTTATGAAATGTATAAGTAAAAAGTGTACCTTGATTTGGAGATGAAGAGACATCAAGTTCGATTCCCGCTTCGTCGATGATTTGTTTGACGATAGAGAGTCCGATACCAAATCCACCTTTGGATTCATTTTCGCGGTAATATCGAGAAAATATTCGTTCCGTATCTTTGATGCCAGCTCCGTAGTCTTGCACCCAAAAACGGATTGATGTTTCTGATGCTTCAAGTTTGATCTTGACGATGCCGTTGTCGTGACTGTATTTGATCGCATTTGAGAGCGTGTTATCAACGATGCGTTGGAGTTTTTTGGTCGAAAAAGTATAAAGTACACCAACTTGAATCTCACTTGAGAGATCAAGCTGTTTCATCCGAGCGACTTCGCGAAAATAGTCGATGCGGTTTTGGATAAACTCTCCCATCTCGATGGATTTGGGAGTGTGTTCGACACGACCTTGCTTGACAAGATATTCCATATCATCGTAGATTGTAGAGAGGGTTTTTGAGGCTGCTTTGATTCGATTGAGGTATTTGCTCTCTCCATTTTTTTGAGAGAAGAGATCAATATTGAGATTGATGATACTCAGTGGCGTATTGATCTCATGCATCGCATCTTTGATGAAGTTGTCTAAATGGCGATTGAGTGCTTCAAACGGTGCAGAAAAGTGACGCAATAACAACAAAGAGAGAAGAAAAAGGACTGACAAAATCAATGCAAACATACTCAATGCAAAAAGATAGATTTTTGTCGCTGTATAAGGCATCGCTACGACAAGATAAGTAGCACCAAAATAGTAATCATCCAAAAACTCATATACAAAATAGTAGTACTTCTTTTCTTGATGAAAACCAGCAGTGTAGTAGAGAGGCGTAAAGGGAAGTGTTGAAAAGATGGTGCGAAACTGCACATCATAAAGTGCTGCATTGTATTGTGTGGAGCGTGGAAAACGAAAAACTTTATTGGTGTTGTTGTGTCGTTGCATCGCAACAATGATTTGTTTAGCGTGTCTCTCTAAAGAGAGTTCGGTTTTGGCTTTGTCTATTTGCAACAACAAGATGATATAAGCAATCAGTGGCGTAATGAGCAAAAACGCTACGATAGTCGTATAGATAAGTGCATATTTGCGTGAAAAAGTACCGACATCAAAGATCAATGCGATACCCAACCCCTCGCACATTGCTTATAAAGTCATGTGCGATACGTTTGCGTAGATTTCCTACTTGTACGCGAATATTGGAAGGATCAATCCACTCTCCCCAAATCTCCTCCCAAAACATCTGATAAGTGACAACATTACCACGATGTTTTACTAGAAGTTCTATCATTTTTGCTTCTATCTTCCCTAATGATATTGTTTCTTTTTGTGAGCGGAGTTTCATCGCACTAATATCGTATTGGTATCCATAAGGCAATGCTATCGTCTGCTTGTCTGATGCAAAACAGTGGGTTTTTATCACTTGCTCAAGTCGCAATTGAAGTTCAATCAAATCAAATGGTTTTCGGATATAGTCGCACGCACCACAGGTGTAACCATGGCTAAGATCTTCAATATCAGTGAGTGATGTCGTAAAAATAGCAGGTGTTTTTACTCCTTCTTGGCGTAATGCACGGAGCATTTCAAATCCGTTTTTCTCTCCTATCACTTTGACGTCAAGCAAAAGCAGATCAAATGGGCGTTCAAAGACCGCGTCAAATGCGGTATCTGAATTGGCATACAAAGAGACTTCGTATCCCAGATCTTCCAAAAATTCAGCAAGTGTCACCGCCATCGCCTTCTCATCTTCGAGTATCAGTATTTTCATTCTATCGCTCCATACTTTTTTTCTTGATGTTTGTTGGAGAGGATGATATCTATCAATTCATTTTTGGTGTAATCACCCAATATTTCACGTGCCTCTTTTTCCATTTGGGTTTTGTCTTCGTCGCGGAGTTTGGGAAGTAGTCCTATCAAATCGCGGTCGTAGCCACTTTTGAAACTTCCAAACTGATCTTCTTTGTGTACGATTGCACGTTTCATCTCTTCGTTTGAAAAAGGTTTGAAGATGGAGAGTTGTTCCTCTTCGCTTTGGTAGCGAGAGAGCATTTCAGGTGGCAAAATCAACAGAAAATTTCCTATCTTGTCTCCGCGACCGTTATACATCGGTTCCCACACACAAAGATCTTTTTCAAGCTCAAGATAGTGCTGTTGCTTGAGTTTTTCAATGTCAATTTTTTCAATCTGTTGCTTGAGTGAAAAATGGTAGTTTTGATTGGCTATCACTTTACCAAAAAGCATAGGAAAATCACTCATCAGTGTTGCTTTTTCAAGATACTTTTCGTCCATCAAAGCAAAGAGTTCTATCCCTTGTTCTCGCAGTCGTGCCGAAAATTCATCAAGCAATCGTATCACTTCAAGATAGCCGACTATTTTATTTCCGTTTCGGATTGGAATAGTCGATTTGAAAGTGAGCAAACGTCCTGTCTCTATGCCTACTTTGGGCTGTTTGTTGTTTTTGAATGTTTCAAGATCATCGCGAAACCACCAAATTGGCATTCCCTCAAACCCTTTATTCCAACTGCGAGCAAAAATAAAAAAATCAGGAGTCAAAACTTGCAATCGAAGGGTTTTGAGATGCGTGTGTTTTTCAAAACGTTGTGTAATATCACGTAAAATCTTATAGCCTGCGGACTCATTTTCTTGAACTAAAGCCTCTTTGAGGTCTCCGTTTTCGCAGAGTGCAAGAGAAAAAGCAAGAAGGTATTCCATCTCTTCGGCAAGTGCATTACGAAAAGCGTAGGCGGTCGAATCGCTGAGTCTTAAGAGATGCTCTTTGTGTGTACGTTGCAAAAAAAAGAGAACAAACAAAGAGAGTATGACAAAAAGCACAATAGTGATGCCTAATGTGACTTTGTGAAAATTTCGCACAATACCATCCAAAGTGTTTTTTAAAGAGATGTGATTATATCTATTTTGCATCTTATTGCTATACAATCTTAGGCTACACACTTTAGGAGGTAATAGATGCTTGATTTGCAAGATATGCGTACGGATTATATGAAAGGGAGTTTGGATGAATCAACTGTTCCTGCTTCTGCTTTTATGCTTTTTGAACAGTGGTTTGGGGAGGCAGTAAACTCCAAACTCAAAGATCCAAACACAATGATACTTGCCACTTCAAATGCAAAACTTCAGCCCAATATTCGTGCTGTATTGCTCAAAATCTTTGATGAAAAAGGGTTTGTTTTTTTTACCAATTATCAGAGTATCAAAGCACAAGAGATATCTCAAAATCCTCAAGTTGCCGCAGAGTTTCTTTGGCTTGATCTTGAAAGACAAGTACGCATTTTAGGACGATGCGAAAAGATTACTACCGCAGAGTCGTTGTCGTATTTTATGAAACGTTCTCGTGAGAGTCAAATCGGAGCGTGGGTGAGTGATCAAAGCAGTGTGATAAGTTCACGCAAAGCGTTGCAGATGCAAATAGAAAAGATGAAACAAAAATTTGCCAAAGGAGAAATACCACTTCCAGATTTTTGGGGCGGATATCGAATCATTCCTGAGCAAATTGAGTTTTGGCAAGGTAGACCGAGTCGTTTGCACGATCGCATACTCTACACAAGAAACGACAAAGAGTGGAAAATAGAACGTCTTGCTCCATAAAAATAGGGGCATTTTTTTGAAGTCTATCTCAAAAACCCATCTTCTCCCACTCAAACACACCAATATTTTTACTCTTCTCATCAAAATTGATTC
>DYPM01000185.1 GCA_020719895.1 Sulfurovum sp.
AATGAACAAAGTCCATTAGGCTACGCTAACGCTAAGTTGTCTTCAGCAGACGGCTTACTTAGACTTCTTGTTTTGCAAGAAGTCTAATATTTAGTCATTGAACTCTTTTGCCAAAACGGAAAAAGAGAAACTCTATTTACTCAGGAATAAGCGTCCAACCTGGATTTAATTTTGCTTTATAGATAAACAAAGTGTGGAGAATACGCTTAATCCAGTGTCCAGCCAATCCAACCTCTCCAAAAGTATAGTCAAGATCACGCCCAAGACCTGGATACTTATCAAAATCTGGAACTACAGGAAAAACTGTCAAAGCCGCCGCTGTACCGTTAGTAAGCCCTGCCCCTGCTGATGCGACACACGCTGCACCCATTTCTGCCATAGATGCTTCATGAAGATGTGCCTCTGATCCTTTATTGATAAGATTACAAATAGAGTGTGCGACTGCCTTGCCTATGATACCCGCTGGCATACCTGTGCGTGGCGGTGTTGGGAAAATAGGTGTACCGTTTGGTGATTTCATCGGCTTAGAGATAGCATGCGGTGGTGCAAAAGCGATACCACAAGCAAACATATTTGCAAAATCAGGATTTTGGTATGTTCTTGGCCAATCGCTTGCTTTCCACTCTTCGTAAGCTTTTCCGCTATAGTCAGCATCTACTTTCATAAAACCATTTGGTGCAAAAATCTGTGCTGTGATATCAGAGCCATCTTTGTCGTATGCCTTAAGACCAACGCCTACAAATGGAGGAATCAACATCGCAAAATCAAATGCCATTTCATCCATCGAACCATCAAGCAACTCGTAGTGAAGTTTGCCTTCTTCTACTTTATTGACATGAGCACCGATAGTCCATGGAATTCCTCTTTCTGAATAGATAGATTCAGCAAAAAGTCTTGAACTTGCCGCATATCCACCTCGTTTCATGTGAAGACCGCCAATACCAAAATCGCCAAGGAAAGATTCGTTGGAGATCCAATGAATATCAACATTTCTTCTGACGCCTGCCCTATTTGCTTCATGCTCGACATTGAAAATATATTCAAAAGCCGCACCTTGACAAGTACACATACCGTGTCCTGTGCCGATAACGATTTTTTGTCTCTCGCCACCTTTGGCTTTTTCAAACACTTTTTTAAGCTCTTCATTTGCATGTACAGCGTGATCAGCAGTACATACTGAAACAGTATTTGCACCAATGCCACCTTTGCCATCCCCAAGACCTGGTGTTGCATCAAAGTTGAGTTTTGGACCTGTTGCATTAATAAGATAGTCATAAGTTAGCTCTTCAGTTTGACCTACTTTGTCTTGACCTGTGTATTCGATTGTGATAAATGGTGCATCACTACCAGTTTTTCCGTTTGGATTGATAGAGACTGCTTTTGCTTGTCTAAAATCAATTCCTGCTTTTTGATAAACAGGAGCCAAAGGAAAAACAACATCCTCTTTTGTCATACCACCAACGCCGACCCAAATATTTGACGGTATCCAGTTCCACTGAGAGTTCGGTGTGACCACTATTACTTCATGTTTTTTGCCAAGCCATTTTTTTGCAAATGTAGCCGCTGTATGTCCAGACACACCTGCACCCATAACTATCACTCGTGCCATTTGATTCCTTTAAACTTTTTAATATCGATTTAATTTTATGCTAAGAAGATTAAAGATGGATTAATAACTCATATTTTTTAATTTAATATAACTATTTATAATCAAATTTTATACAGGGAATCTCTAAAAACTACATTTTGGATTGCTTCGGCTTTT
>DYPM01000067.1:0-2242 GCA_020719895.1 Sulfurovum sp.
GGATTTGTCATTGCGAACGAAGTGAAGCAATCTATGTTTTTAGAGGTTCCCATAATTTAAAGAGAGATTTTCAGAATTTTGGGAAGTGTATCTATAAATCAATAGCGTACTTTTTGAGTATCTCAATATCAACCAATTCAAGCATTCTTTCGTGTGTCGCATGGATAAAAATCTGTGGTGCCATTCCATTTTGAAGAGCTTGCACAAAACGAGAACCTGAAAGACACCAACTCTCTCCTGCTTTGACACCTGCAAAATTATACGCTTGATTTGGAGTGCTAAGATCATTTCCTACTTTTTTGGAATACTCCAAAAACTCTTCGGTAGCGTAGATGCAGACTGCATGAACTCCTGGATTGTTTTTATCAGAAAAACAACTTCCGTCACGATAAAATCCTGTTAGTGGTTTGAGACTACATGGCTCTAATGGTTCGCCTAATACATTTTTTGTTTGATTCAATTTTCTTTTCCTTCTTGTGTTTATTTTACACGTTCAAAACGAAGTCCACTATAGAACAATCGCGAATCTTTGGCTACAAGTGTTTCTCTTTTTTTACGTCCCAATCCTTGCACAATAGCTTCATGAGCATTAACAGGCTTGAGAATATCTACCAGCTTCTCACCAGAAAAAGCGTACATCTCCATCACTAAAAAACCATCTTCAATTTTTAGTACTAATTTTTGGATACGAAATGCTTTTGGCTCAAACTGATTAATGATACGATACTCTCCAATACACTCTTGCCACGATTGAGGAATCGGCACAGGATTGACTCTATTGCCAATAATAAAACGATGTCCTTGCAACTCACCGATAATCACCTCTTCGCCTTTGATTTCATCGCTATAGAGTTTGATCTCATCAAGTAACTCATTACCAATGCTTAGCCATCCTCTCAAAATCTTCAAGCGTACACTATAGCTATGATCCAAAGAGTGATTCAAAACAAAATTTTGATTTTCCGTTTTGACTGTGTAGCTTTGGTTTGTATCATCGTTTTTCTTCAAAATCGCTTTTCCAAGCATCGTAGTATAGACACCTTCTCTAAGTGGTCTTTGTCGTATCACCTCTTTGGGATAGATTATCTTTTTGCCTTTTTTAGTCTCCCACACTGTACGCATCATCTCAATAGCGATATTTCCTGTGTTGGCACTGCTACTATTGGCAAGAACTACCACTGCTAATTTGGATTGTGGTGCTATCAAAAGCGATGCACGATGTGCAACAGTCGCACCATCGTGACCATAAAGCGTTTCATTGGGAATACTCAATGTATCAATCATCCATCCCAATCCTATCTTTTCTCCTAAATCTAATGCTATTCTTTCATTTTGAGGTTGCATCATCTTCTGAAGTGTTACTGTAGAGAGAATATGTCGATGACGATAAACTCCACCATGCATTACCATCGTCGCAAATCTCCCTAAATCTTCTACATTTGTATCAAGTCCGATAGATGGAGTTTGTCCAATGCCATACTCTTTGACTTCGCGTCCATTGTGATAACTTTTGGAGATATTTGTACCGCTCAATATCACTTCGATAGATGATTGGTTCATATCCAATGGTTTTAAAATATGTTTGTTGATATAAAGATCATAAGGAGTTTTGGAGACCTTCTCCACTACATTTCCCAAAAGTACATAGCCAAGATTGGAGTAGCTGTAGATAGTATTTGGTGGATATGCAACATAACTTTTGGCTATTGGTTTTGGGAGCTGACTGTACATCAATGGAGTATCAGAAAACATCCTATCAGACCAATCCGCAGGAAGTCCAGAGTGATGAGAGAGAATAGTACGAAGCGTTATCATATCGATAGACCCAAAACGGCTTTTGATACGAAAATCAGGAAGATACTCTCTTAGCGGTACATCAAGATTGAGTCTTTTTTTTTGATAAAGTTGCATTATTGCCGTAGCGGTAAAAAGCTTTGTGATAGAACCTGCACGATAATGGGTATAAGGAGTGGCAAGAGTTTTTGCTTCTTTGTCTGCATAACCGTAACCTTTTTCCCAAATCACCATTCCATCATCTATCAAAGCAACCGAAAGTCCAACAATCTGCTGTGTCTTCATTTGTGCTTTAAGATAAGCATCAATTGCAGTGATATAACCACTATATTCCACCTCTTCTTTAGAGGGCTGTGGCAAAACTACTACTTTACTGCAACCAACCAAAACAACCAACAAAAACGACACTATGATTTTTAAAGCCACTCTTCTTCCCTCTTTAATCATT
>DYPM01000067.1:2342-9767 GCA_020719895.1 Sulfurovum sp.
CAACAAAAACGACACTATGATTTTTAAAGCCACTCTTCTTCCCTCTTTAATCATTTGAGATATTGCAAAAACATCTCTTTGTTGTTATATCCAACAAACTGCTCAACGATATGTTCTGTTTGTGGATCTACAATATAAAGTGTCGGTGTCATATTGATTTTTTCAAACTGTTTTGGAAATTTTTTTTCGCTTAGATTAAGCATCAGTGGTATCATTTTGGCTTTTATTTTTTTATCTACTTGAGGCTGAGAGAGAAGATGATTTTCCAACTTACGACACCACGGACAGAAGTTAGCACTCATAAAAATCATAAGTTGTTTTTTTTGTTTTTTTGCCTTTTCGATGGCGGTACGATAGTCAGTCTCGTATTCCATACTCAAAGCAAACGCCTCGTGTTTTATCTCTTTTGTATGTTTTGTAGAGAGTTGATTCTCCTCTTTGTATTGCAATGCAAATCGTTTGAGCATCTCTTCACTACTATCACTCAACGCCTCTTCAAACTCATCTTTATTTGGAGAGACCTCTATGAGACTACTCTCTTGATAAGTGATTGCAAACACTGTTTGATTGGTTTCTAAACGCACAAAATATTCACCAATTGTAAGTTCCAACTGCACTCCAACCGTCTCTCCCAAAGAGATATCATGAAGCATCAAAGCCAATACACAAGAGGTGTGTCTGGAGATATCGATGCCTAATGTTTGAGAGGTCTCAACCATTAATGTTTTGAGTTGTGATTCAAAAGATTTGTCAATCCTTGAAGAGAGATTTACTACGATTGGATCATAGGCTTTAATACCACTAAGCGTAAAAATAGTTTGTGCTGCGAGAAAGCCAGAAAAAATCCCAAAAAATATCCCAATGCGACTGTGTTTCATTACTATCCTTTCTAAAAAATGGTGCGGATAATATCACAAATTTACATTGAGAACTATTCAGGTTTTTTATTTATTTTTGTTTGATATCTGCGACAATGACTCCTCTAAGCGTTCCTGCTTTAAATCCTGTCGCAAGATCATGAGGATAATTTGTGTCAATCTTGGCTTTGATAGCTGGAGCGATATTTTCACCATGACACGTCAAACATGCATTGGTAGTCACCAAAGGCTTATAGATGTGCGTAACGCCGTTTTTCTCTTTGACAAGAATCTCATCAGGAGAGAAAGTGCCATTTTTGATTTTTTCTTGATACTCTTTGATGGCTACCATATCTTCTATCGTTCCTGCATTTTTTGGATTTCGCGTTTTGAGAGAAGTACGTCTTACGGTTGCACCTTTGGGGAGTTTTTGATTAATCTCTTTTGTAATCTCATCAGCTTTTACAGCACAAAAATCCATCGCTTTTTGACCACTTGGATCAGCTTTCATTTGTGATTCAAGTTGTTCTTTGAGCGTACCACCCAACATTTTGATATAACTTATTCCTTGTTCTTTAGGAGTCATAGAAACATTATGTTCATTTTCTAAAGCAAAAACAAAACAGCCAACTAACATAACAGAAAAAACAACACTTTTTTTCATCTTTCAATCCTTTGAAGTAATATAAAGCAAGATTATAAAGAGTAAAACTTAATCAAATACTAATCTCCAAAAAAGATTTCAACCGAAAAAAGAGTGATATATCCTGATTTAAAATGAAACTCTTCCCTCCACTCCAATCGATTCTCCCACTCATAAAAAAGCCACTCTTTATAAAAATTCTGTTTATAGCGATTAAATATCGCATAATTGATGATTTGATGTACTGGGCGAGTCACACCATAGACTGAACCACCAACTTGATATCCTTGATTATACTCTGAAAGTTTATTGTATGTAAATGACCCAAAATACTCCACTGCATAAAATAACTCTTTTTTCTGTCGTCCCACATACCAACATAAAAAATCACTTTTACTCAATAGATGATCAATCGTAAGAGTAGTGTCTTCAAGAAACTTTTCATCAGAAGAGTACTCAAATCGCTGCCCCAATCGATATCGCCACTTCTCTCTTTCGATAGGAATCCAAAGCTTTACATTACTATATAGATTTTTATATGAACGCACGCCTGTTGATGTAGTTCCTTTAATCAAATTTTGTGTCAAAAAACGATAACTAATCGCAATTTTTTTACTAAAACCATTAATAAGTTGATTGCTTTGAGAATCATCACTCTCCTCATCACCACCAAAAATAATATTAAAACGATCCAAACTCTTAGGAAAACGAATATTGATACGAAGATGCCGACTCATATCAAAACGACGTTGCTGAAAATCATATAACATTGTGTTGCGTATCCACAATCGACTCTTGCGATATTCATCATCAAACACCTCATCGCGAAAGAGAGTACTCAACGAATTTTGAAATCCCTCGTCAATGTTTGTAGCAGTATTGCTTTCGCACAACTCACAGACACTGCTGTCAAGATACCACGAGAAAATTTCAAGTTCAGTATTCATCTTTTGATGCAACCTGTCATACCAATGCACAGACTCTTCTGCATCACCAAAAACACTATATCCGATAAGAAATGCTATAACAACTCCCCAATTTTTCATATCAGATTATATCCAAAACGCTCTTTGATAATTATTGAGATAGTATGATGCTTTTATATTGACAAGGAGTTTGTTGTGAAAATTGTTGTTGTGATTACGGGTGCGAGTGGTGTACAACTTGGCAAACGGTTTGTAGAACTTCTGCCTTCATCTTGCGAAGCACACGTAGTAGTTTCAGACAATGCTCTCACTGTAGATATGTTTGAAAATCCTAACATTACACTTCACGACAGTCACAATATCGCCACATCAGTTTCGAGTGGTTCGTTTCGTGTTGATATGACGGCGATCATTCCTTGCAGTATGAACACTCTTGCTAAAATCGCCTGTGGCATTAGCGACAATCTTCCAACGCGAGTCGCTGCTGTGGCAATCAAAGAGCAAAAAAAGCTTCTTATAGCTCCTCGCGAACTTCCTTTTTCTGCGATTGCTCTTGAAAATATGCACAAACTCGCAACTCTTGGTGTCATTATCGCACCGCCTGTGATTGCCTACTACGCTGAGTCAGACTCACTTGATGCGATGGAGAGATTTATTATTGGAAGGTGGTTTGATCTATTAGGAATAGAAAATATGATCTATAAAAGATGGGAAAATCACACTACCACTGAATACTAAAATTCAATTTTGACGCAACAAGAGACTCCAAATATGTAAAAACGCTCACGGTTTTTATCACTCTTTTAATTTTTTGAGTCGTTTGATTTTGTTCACTGTGTTGATTGCTTTTAGTCTCTTCAACTCCCATACAATTGATATCACGCAAATAGAGATAGATTCCTTTAACCTCTTCATTGGTCAAAAAGTAGCTTGGCATAATCTCATATGTTTTTTCTAATGCTCCAATCATCTGCTCCAAAGAGAGATGGTTAATTTTTGGACCATAAATTTTGTGTACTATCTTCTCTTCATCTTCTTTTTCCTCTTTGTATTTTGTGATATATTTTCCTTCACCTTTTTTTCCATGACAAGCGATACACGATACTCCACGTGGATTTTCATAAAACATTTTTCCATACTCCTCAGGAGAGAGAAAAGTCTCCTCCGCATTGAGTGAACACCACACAAATCCTACCAAAAACGCTATTTTTACCCATACAGTTTGATTCATCGGACGTTCTCAAGCTCCTAATTTAATTTCGATATAATATCCCAAAAACCTAAAGTGCGAGGCGAACATTACGCCTCAATCGGCTACACAAAAAGAGAAAATAATGCAACTTATCGATGGCAAATCTTTAGCTCACACTATCCACCAAACAGTTATTGCCGACGTGGCAACACTCAAACAAAACAAAAATATCGTTCCTGGATTGGCGGTTATTATCGTAGGAGATGACCCTGCAAGTCACGCTTATGTCTCTATGAAAGAGAAAGCGTGCGAAAAAGTAGGATTTTACTCCATCGTTCACAAAATGCCTATTACGATTAGTCAAGAGGAGATTATCCAGACGATTGAGATGATGAATCAAAATCCTCGAATTGATGGTATTTTGGTACAACTTCCACTCCCAAAGCAGATTGAAACCGAAAAAATTCTTGAAGTGATCGATCCACACAAAGATGTAGATGGATTTCATGCATATAATGTTGGGTGTTTGGTTACAGGACTTGAGAGTTTTGTTGCATGTACACCGCTTGGAGTCATGAAAATGTTTGAAGCGTACGATATCAATCTTCAAGGCAAAGATGTCTGTGTAGTGGGTGCAAGCAATATCGTCGGCAAACCAATGGCTTCACTTCTGCTCAATGCCAACGCTACAGTTACCATCACACATATTCACACAAAAGACCTCAAATCTCATACACTTCGTGCTGATATTGTTGTCGTAGGTGTAGGCAAACCCAATCTTATCACTGCTGATATGATCAAAGATGATGCGATTGTGATAGACATTGGAATCAATAAATTACCAAACGGAAAGTTAGTCGGGGATGTGGATTTTGAAAATGTAGCTCCAAAATGTAGCTATATCACTCCCGTACCAGGCGGTGTTGGTCCAATGACTATCGCAATGCTATTAGCAAACACTCTCAAGTCTGCCAAAAAAAGGAAATAAATGAAAAAAAAACTTATCGCACTCTATAGATTTTCTGGTACTTGGACAGGTACAATCATCATCGTTCTTTTTTTGATTTTTTTTGTCGCACAATCGTTTGTTATTCCATCAGGTTCAATGATGCGTACTCTTTTGATTGGTGATTTTTTGTTTGCCAAAAAATTCTCTTATGGTATCGCCATACCACATCTTCCATGGCTTGAGATTCCCATAGTTCCTGATTTCAACAACAACGGTCACCTTATTGAAGGTTCGCGTCCGCAAAGAGAGGATATTGTCATCTTCCGCCAACCCAAAAACCCAAAAATACACTTTGTCAAACGATGCGTTGCCGTAGGCGGTGATGAGATTCTTTATATGGACAAACGACTACTCGTTCATTTTCATGACATTACTACCCAAAAACAGATTCTTTCTCTCTATCCAAAAGCCAAAATCATAACACTCAACGGCAAACTTTGGGCAGAAAATCCTTATATGCAAAACTATCCAGGGATCAGGTACGTTCCCGAAGGATATAGCTCTTATCAGTATCTTGTAGCAATGCACAACGACCAACAACCCATCGATATGCAACCTATCTATCTTGAAGCATTGAACGAAACTGCTTTTTATAAAAAAGTCGAAGAGGATCACTATTATATGATAGGAGACAACCGCGACAACTCCAACGACAGCCGTTTTTGGGGATCAGTGCCTTATAGCTTGATTGTTGGAAAGCCGTGGGCTATCTACATGAGTCTTGAATACCGCTCTTACGATATTATGCTCAATGGTGAATTTGGAGCAGGCAAAGACAACGCAAAACTCAAACGAATCTGCAAAAATACACCTATTGAATCTGCAGAGTGTGAAAAAATATGGAATGAAAAAGAGCGTTTTACCATACGCTGGGGACGTGTTGGCAGAGAAATTGATAGTTTGCAATATGAATATCCTATAGATTAGACTTCTTACAAAACAAGAAGTTTAAGCACGAAGTGCGTGAGCTTGTCTGCTGAAGACAACTTAGCGTTAGCAATCTTTTGAAAAGAAATTTGCCTAAATGGCAAGTTTTTTTCAAAAGACAACCAATAACGTTCATTAGGCGTTATTTTGAGTTCTGCAAGAACTCTATTAAAAAGGCAAAAAATGAAAAAAAAGTTCTATATCGCCACAGACCATGCAGGTTTTGCTATCAAAGAGTTTGTCAAATCAGCAGTAGAAAGACTTGGACATCACGTTGTTGATTTGGGACCATTTAGCGATGATAGAGTCGATTATCCCGATTTTGCCAAAAAGTGTGCCAATAGTGTCATCGCAGATTGTGGGAGTTTTGGGATTCTGATTTGTGGCAGTGGCATTGGAATCTCCATCGCTGCAAATAAAGTATCGGGAGTACGAGCTGCTTTGTGTCACGATACTTATACTGCAAAATTTTCTCGACTTCATAACGATGCGAATATTCTCTGCTTTGGCGAAAGAGTCGTAGGAAAAGGCGTGATTGAGGAGATGATTGAAGTGTTTGCTTCTACGGAGTTTGAAGGTGGACGACACACGACACGTGTCGAGAAGATAGAAATGTGTAGTTTTGGAGATAGAGACATTTAACTAAAGGATATCTATGAAACTTCTCGTCTCTGCTCTTGAAGCATCTTCAAATCTTCACCTCAAAGAGTTACTCAAACACACAGGAGATATTGAAATCATCGGAATATTTGACAAAACTATTCCATACGGCACACCAATCTACGACATCAGTGAAATGGCGATTATGGGATTTGTAGATGCTATCAAAAAAATCAGATGGTTTTATCGTGTTGCCGATGAGATGGTGGCACTTGCCAAAGATGCAGACAAAATACTACTAATGGACTCGTCTGGATTTAATCTTCCATTGGCAAAAAAACTCAAAACTACCTATCCCAACAAAGAAATTATCTACTATATTTTGCCTCAAGTGTGGGCAAGTCGTGTAGGACGCGTCAAAAAACTCGAACTCTATTGCGATAGATTGCTTGGAATTTTACCTTTTGAGGTGGCGTACTATCCTCAAAAAAAAGTTCAATACGTCGGTCATCCACTGCTTGATGAGATCACGACACGCACCAAATCTGCTCAAAGTACTGTAGCTTTTATGCCAGGAAGTCGTCGAAGCGAAATCGCAAAGCTACTTCCAATCTTCAAATCATTACGCCAAAAAATGCCTGACAAAAAAGCTATTTTGATTATTCCAGCGAGTTTTTCAGAAGAAAAAATCGCATCATTGTATGGTGATATCTCAATATTTGAACTCAGTCGCAACACTCATACGTCATTAGCACAATCAGAATTTGCATTTATATGTTCAGGTACAGCCACACTTGAAGCTGCATTGATTGGTACGCCATTTGTACTTGCATATATCGCAAAATCTATCGATTATTTTATCGCCAAACACATTTTTGGTTTGCGTCAAATTGGTCTATCAAATATTATCCTTACGCATCACAACGGCACCACACTGCACCGTGAAATAATTCAAAATGAAGTCACTGTAGAAAATCTTTTTGATGTATTTCAAACCACCGACAGAACACTTTTTGCCAAAAAATCAGAAGAGTTACGCCACTATTTAGGACACGGAAGCAGTGAAAATGTAGCAAAAATAATTGGCAAAAAAGAGCAAAAAAATAAGGAATAACAATGCAACGCTGTCTCATTGTTTTTGATCTTGATACAAAATGTCTTGAAGATAATTATCACAGGGCATCTCTAAAAACCGTCATGCCAAACTTGATTTGGCATCTGTTGTGTCCTAAAATGGGAGATTGCGGGTCAAGCCCGCAATGACAAAAGGG
>DYPM01000068.1 GCA_020719895.1 Sulfurovum sp.
TACGATTACCTTGACCGACTTAGTCCCTTTGCACTTCAAGAGAAGTGGGACAATTCAGGATTGATTGTGGGTGCGATGAATCGAGAGGTTTCGCAGATTGTCGTTTCGCTTGATATTGATAAAGCGATGATTGACAAAGCCAAAGAGGGAACACTCTTTGTGGTGCATCATCCGCTGATTTTTGGCAAACTTTCACAGCTTGATTTTGCCACATATCCTGCCAATCTACTCGAAAAGATGACGCTCAAAAAGCAGTCTATGATCGCTATGCATACCAATTTTGACAAGACGCACCTCAATAAATATGTGTTTGAAAAGGTGTTAGGCTTCAAGACAGCACAACAAAGCGATTTTCTTTGTACTGTGCATGAGAAGTGGGAATGTGATGCTCTGCTTGCACACCTTAAGGAGAAGTTTGGATTGTTCACACTCAAAGTGGTGAACAAAAAAGAGAACATTCACTCTATTGCGTTGTGTACAGGTTCGGGTGCATCGCTTATGGATACCGTCGAAGCGGACTGTTTTTTGACTGGAGATATCAAGTACCATGATGCGATGAAGGCGATGAGTCAAGGATTGATGATGGTCGATATCGGACATTATGAGAGTGAACGGTTTTTTTCTGATGTGATGGCAGATGCATTAAAAGTTTTACCTCTTTTGGTTATAATTATCGATTCTAAGAATCCGTTTGAAATAGAACAGTAAAAGCCTCATACTCCAAAGGAACACAATGAATAGACACCTTAAAGAATTGATTGTTTTAGCAAAAAATGATCAAGCAATCGATAGTTATCTCCCGCAAATCGAAGCAGCACAAAAAAAAATCACCAAAGCACAAAAGAGAGTTGAAGTCGTTCAAGAAGAGATAGATACTCTCCAAAATGCCATTCAAGAAAATGAAGCAAAAGTTCGTGCTTTTGAAGAGCAGATTCGTGTACTTAAACAACAGCTTGATTCTAATGCTAAAAAAACCAAAGAGATTAGTACAGAAAGAGAGATGCAAGCACTTTCACTTGAAGAAGACCTCGCTAAAGAGAAGCTCTCTTTTGCCAACAATGAGATCAGCAGACTTCAAAAAATCAACGAAACCAAAAAATCACTTATCGAAGAGACTGCAAAGCGTCTTGAAGAAGCACAGCATGCCTTTGTAGCTATTGGTGAAGTGGTAGAGAGCGAAAAAGTAGAGATTGAAAAAAGTAAAAGTGAGCTTTTTATCAAAAGACAAGAGTTGAGCAAAAACATAGAGCAAAAAATCTTAGCATTTTACGAAAAGATTCGCAATTGGGCAGGAAATACCGCGGTTGTGTCAGTCAAAAAACAAGCATGTTATGGGTGTTATATGAAAGTAAATGATAAAACCTATGCCGAAGTGATCAAGGCCGAAGAGATTATCAATTGTCCTCATTGTGGTCGGATTCTTTATATCGACCAAGAAACGTTAGTATAAGAGATCGGCGTATGTTCAAATATCTCTATTGGTTGCTTGGATTGTTGCTTTATATCATCGCCATTCCGATACTGCTTTACAAAAAACGCTCTCCACGTTATCAAGAGACTATTCCTGCACGTTTTTTTCTAAAAAACAATCCCTCTTTTACTAAAAAAGGGATTTGGTTTCACAGTTGCTCTTTGGGTGAAACCAAAGGGTTACAGCCCATCATCGATAGACTTCCCCAAGAGACAATCAATATGAGTGTAGTCACTAACACCGCCTTTTCTCATGCACACAAAATGACCAAAGATGAGGTGCGTTATCTGCCGTTTGAGCTTTTTTTGCCATTTTGGATTACACCTCAAAAGGCGTTGATTGTGACTGAAGCGGAGTATTGGTATCTTCTTTTTTTGGTCGCTAAAGCAAAAGGAGCAAAAACGATGCTTATCAATGCTCGCATTAGCGACAAGCACTATGCAAGTTATCAAAAGTACAACTGGTTTTACACCAAAATCTTCAGTCAAATCGACATCATTTTTGCACAAAGCCAAAGAGACAAAGAGAGGCTTGAAACATTGGGTGTCAAAGAGGTGATTGTCACAGGCAATAGCAAGTTGGTAAACCTTCCAATCGTTACACAAAACCTTTCCAAACCAAATGGCATATTGATTGTCGCAGGAAGCACACACGCTCCAGAAGAGGCGTTGATACTCGAAGCGTGGGAAAGAGAGCAGGGCAGACTTGTCATTGTGCCAAGGCATCCTGAGCGGTTTGATGAAGTGGATGGATTGATTCGCAAGCGGATTGAGAGCAGTAATCTAACGTATCATCGCTACAGCCAACAAGAGGATTTTGAAGCCGATATTGTGTTGGTGGATAAAATGGGAATTTTGATCAATATCTACGCCATAAGTGACGTGGTGATTTTGGGTGGTGGATTTGTCTATGGAAGTGGCGGACACAATCCTATCGAAGTGGCACATTTTGGTGCAGTATTGATAACGGGTGAACTTATTTACAACCAAACCTCGCTTTATGAGTGCATCGACCACTACTATGTAATCAAAAACAACGAACTCAAAGAGTATCTAAACAAGTTTGACACTCTTTTGCCCTCACGTATCAATCAACTTGGTACGATTGAGCCTGTGATGGCGTATATAGAAAGAGAGATTGTGTGAGTATCAAGATTTTAGATTGCACTTTAAGAGATGGCGGATATATCAATGATTGGGCGTTTGCTGATCAAAAAGCGTATGATATTTTGCATGCTTTAGAGGCAAGTGGTGTGGAGATTGTGGAGTGTGGATATCTCAACCACGCCAAAGGTAAAGAGAAAAACTCTACACTCTACAAACACATCGAAGCGGTAAAAACCATCAATGCATCCAAAAGTGTTGTGATGATCAACGAAGGAGATTATGATATCTCGCTTCTTCCTTTGGCTAAAGAGAGTTTGATCAAAGGCATTCGTCTTGCATTTCATAAGGTCAATATTGAGCGGGCGATCGCTACTGCAAAAGCGATTGTAGCACTTGGGTATCGACTCTATTTTCAACCTATGGTGACCAAAAACTACACTGATTTGGAGTTTTTGGCACTGGTAGAGCGTGTGAATGGATTGGGGGTTTTTGCTTTTTATATCGTGGATAGTTTTGGTTCGATGCAACCTACAGAGTTTCGACGCTATATGATGCTGGCTGATCACAATCTTGATACAAAAATCGCATTAGGATACCACTCTCACAACAATATGCAGTTGGCATTTTCCAATGCGATTGCGATGTGTGATTTTCGTTTTGCAAGAGAGATTATCATTGATTCGAGTATCTACGGTATCGGACGCGGTGCGGGAAATCTCAATACAGAGTTGATTGTGGATTATCTCAACGGTAGTTTTGGTACTTCTTATCCTATTTTGCCACTGCTTGAGGTGATTGATAGTTATTTAGGTGCGATGATACAAGAGACGCCGTGGGGATTTTCTCCTGCTCAGTATCTCTCTGCGTCACTTGATTGTCATCCAAACTACGCCAAATACCTTATCGATAAAAACACCAATCATATCGTTGGAGTTCAAAAGGTGCTTGAGAGAATTCCTCAAACCAAAAAAGCCTCATTTGATAAGGAGCTTATTGAATCGCTCTATATCGCCTCATTGACGGAAGCCAAAATTGCGATATACGGAGCGTTGGTGCTTGAAAAAGGGAAAAAACTACTTTTGATTGCATCGGGCAAAAGTGCAGAAAATGCGCAAGAGATGCTTGAAGCCAAAACAAGAAGCGGTGATTATTTGAGTGTTGCACTCAATCACATTCCAAGTTTTGGGTGTGATGTTTATTTCTTTTCCAATCAAAAAAGGTTTGATGAGTTTTGTGAGCTAATAGAGCCAAACAAAGTGGTGATTACGGATAATATTTTTACGCAATTGCCTCTTTTTGCGGTGTTGCCATTTGCCTCTTTGGCGTTTGTGAATGGCGTTTTTGTCAAAAATGTGGCGATTGTGGCACTCAACCATTTTGTTTTACAAGGTGTTGAGAGTGTTGAGATAGCAGGATTGGACGGTTACCGTTTGCACGAAACCAACTACTCTTATCACGAAACCAGCATTATTTTAGACACCAAAGAGATGGAAGAAGAAAATCGCATCGTAGCAAAAAGCCTCAACGAACTCAAAGAGAAAATTGCGATAGATTTCCTCACTCCGTCGGTATTTTACTCCAATGCCAATCTCAAAATTTTAGGTGTGATTCCAGCACGCTATAAATCTAGTCGTTTTGAAGGCAAACCGCTTTGTATGATCAAAGATATTCCAATGGTGAAACGCACCTATCTTCAAGCCAAACAGTCCAAACTTCTCACCGATTTGGTCGTAGCAACTGATAGTCAAATCATTGAAGCGTTTTGTCAAGGTGAGTCGATTCCTGTCGTGATGACAAGCGAAAGTTGTGCTACAGGTACCGATAGATTAGCAGAAGTGGCAAAACAAAAATATTATGATCTCTATGTCAATATCCAAGGGGATGAACCAGTCGTTGATCCAATCACGATTGATGAAGTGGTGGAAGATTTCATAACGCACGGCGATGCGTATATCGCGTACAATCTGTATAAAGTGATTGATTCAACCCAAGAGATACAAAGCAATACGATTATCAAAGTGATTGTAAACGAAAAAGAGGAGCTTATGTATATGTCGCGTCTTCCTGTGCCGTTTGATAAATCAGGAGTTGAGCCAACGTTTAAAAAGCAGGTGTGTGTGTATGGATTTACCAAAAAAGCCCTTGAGGTGTTTTCGTCGCGAGAAAAAACCCTCAATGAGCAACACGAAGATATTGAAATTTTACGATTTTTGGATATGGGTTATCGCGTCAAAATGAAAGAAACCACACGTGACTCTATCGCCGTAGATGTTCCATCTGATGTGGCAAAAGTGGAAGCGTATCTTGAGCAAAAAGGATTGAAGTAGATGATGATTGAGAATATTATTTTTGATTTTGATGGTGTGATTTTGGACAGTATGCCAATTCGCGACAAAGGATTTAGAGCGATTCTCAAAGATCACTCCGATGCAATCGTCGATGAGTTTATGGTGTATCATCGTGCCAATGGTGGACTCTCTCGTTTTCATAAACTTCGTTATTTTTATGAAGAGATGTTAAAAGAGAGCGTTAGTGATGAAGAGATTTATCATTTGGCGGATGAATTTTCGCAGATGATGCGAGAGACACTCGCTGATCCTTCGTATCTGATTGAAGAGACAATGCTATTTTTGGATGCAAAGGCGGATTTGTACAATCTTCATATCGCATCAGGTTCAGAGGAGTCGGAGCTAAAATATTTGTGTAGCAGATTGGGTGTGAGACACTATTTTCTCTCCATTCACGGCTCACCAACACACAAAAATGAGTTAGTAAAATCGATTCTTGAAGAAAACGGTTATGACAAATCCAAAACGATTTTGATTGGTGATAGTATGAACGATTTTTATGCCGCACAAACCAACGGTATCGCTTTTTACGGTTACAACAACCCAGAACTTAGAAAACACGCCAAAGTGTATCTTGACCATTATGGGCTTTTGTGAGATTAGTGAGGGGAAAGTAACACTCCGTATCAAAGCCCAACCCGCCGCAAGTCGCACTGCTTTTTGCGGTCTTTATGGTGATGATGCGATCAAAATCGCCATTGCTGCACCGCCTGTAGAAGGTGCTGCAAACAAAGAGTTGGTGGCTTTTTTGGCAAAAAGCTTCAAACTCTCCAAAAGTGAGATAACATTTAAGAGCGGAGAGCAGAGTAAGATAAAGACAGTTAAATTTCCGTTGAACGAAAAATTTAAAGAGTGGATGGACAGTGATGGCAACAGAACAAGCATTTAAACTATTGGCACTTCAAGAGGGGATTTCCAATGGCAAAGCCAAAGAGATGATAGACAAAGGATTGGTTTTCGTAGAGGATAAGCAGGTGAAGATCGCTCGTGCGCAGATCTCAACTGAAACCTATTTTCGTATAGAAGAGCCACCTCGTGCAACGACTATTTTTGAAGATGAGGATATCATCGCAATCAACAAGCCCGCACAAGTCGATAGCTATGATATTCAAGACAAACTTGAAGGTGTAGAGCTGTTGCATCGATTGGATCGAGAGACATCAGGCGTATTGCTTTTGGGTAAAAACCGTGAGTTTATTGAAAAAGCAATCAAAGCATTCAAAAACCGACAGGTCAAAAAAGAGTACGTAGCGTGGATTGAGGGGATTCTTGTGGAGAGTGTAGAGATAGATGATCCGATTTTAACGATCAAAGAGGGCAAGGCGTTTTCCAAAATAGATCCAATTCGAGGCAAAAAGGCTTATACTAAAGTAACTCCAGATGAGGTACAAGGGAAAAAATCCAAAGTGAGAGTAGAGATCACCACAGGACGCACCCATCAAATCCGCGTCCATTTAGCATTCATCGGTCATCCAATCGTCGGAGATGAGCAGTACGGTAGCAAAACAAAAACCAAACACCTCTTGTTGCATTGTGCCAAAATGTCACTTTTGGGCTACACCTTTGAAGCTCCTGAACCTAAAGGAATAGCAAAATACAAATAGAACTTTAATGTTAATTGAACTCTCTGATTAAATAGATTGCCGTGCAACGTTCGCAATGACAAAGTGCCGTCATTGCGAGGTTTGGAACAAACCGTGGCAATCTAAATAAGGTTTATTCAGAGGTCTCAATTTATTTTTTAAAAACAATCCAAATGGAGAAATACTATGCAACTTGATTGGCAAAAAAATCCTCTTATCCCAGCAATCTCTCAAGATTTTGAAAGTAACGAAGTGTTGATGTTGGCATATATGAATGAAGAGGCGTACGAGCTTACACTTACGAGTGGTTTTGCTCACTACTTTAGTCGTAGCAAACAGCGTATTTGGAAAAAAGGCGAAAGTTCCAATCACACACAAGAAATAAAAGATATCCTTATCGATTGTGATGCTGATACGATCATTATCAAAGTCAAACAAAATGGCGTAGCGTGTCATACGGGTCGCAAAAGTTGTTTTTTTACTTCAGTAATACAAAATAGAGTTGTGCATCAGCGTGAAGTAGATACTGATGCTATTTATAGTGTTGTGGACATTCTTTATCATACGATTCTCGAACGCAAAAACAGTACCGATACTCAAAAATCATGGACCAAAAAACTACTCAATGATAAAACATTGATGCTTAGCAAAATAAAAGAAGAAGCCGATGAGGTGTGTGTAGCCATCGAGAGTGAAAGTGACGAACAGGTGATTTATGAAAGTGCAGATCTACTCTATCACACACTTGTAGGATTGGGATATCGCGACATCTCTCCTGATAGAGTCAAACAAGAACTCGCAAGACGATTTGGTATCAGTGGTATTGTAGAGAAAGAGAGTAGAGAGAAGTAGTAGATGGAAACCTCGGAACCGTTAAAAATTCTGTGCCAATATAGTAGAATATCAACTATGTCAAGTTTCACCACATTGAACCATTCCATTCAAAGCAATAGTATAAAACTCATCAGGTGAAATCTTAATTGTCAAGTTTCACCACAAACGGCAATACTGTGTTATTTTTTTGACGTGATAACCTTATGCTCTCCCTCTTTTGCATTGGCAAATCCCATACACATCATTGATAAAATATTTTGTTTTAGTAAGGACTGTGCTGTCAATTTCCACATTTTCCTGTTTGACATTTGCCCAATTCGCACTTTTGTGGTGGCGTTAAAGCGTTGATGTTTGATTGTTTGAAAAGTGTCAAATAGCTGAAAATACCAAATAGAATTATAAAAAAAAGCATAATCGCATATTGCAAAGAGGATATTTTCAAGATAGGTTCTTTGGTTTTGATTTGACAACTGTCTCCGCCACAATAGAGCGTTTGTTTGCTAAAAAATGGATAGATTTTACACCCCAAGCAGATTCCCAAAGCAGATTCACTAAATAGCAAAACAAGACAAATGATACAAATCACAATTTTAATGGGCGTCATTATCTCAAACACAACAATTAGCAAAAACATCACCAATGACAAACCAAAACCGATACTCCACGCAAATCTTTTTTGAGGCACAGTGACATATTCTGGGCGTTGATTTGTGACCATCAGTCGACCCAAAATCAAACTCGGTGCATAGCGAGGAGAGATAAAAATACGAATAAAAAAATCAATCATAAAAAAAGTAACAAAAATTTTTGTAAAATTAAAATCGTGTATCAAAAAAGATCTCATAAAAGAGACCATTCCAAATGCAAACAAAAAACCAGCCGCTGCTCTTGCTTCTCGTTCATTGAGCATAGGCAAATCATATCCATCTACTATTTCCCCAAAGTTTTTTGAAAATATCATAACTACTCCATTGTATTAATTTTTTCTCTACGACAATCGTCTCTCAAACTCTTCATATCCAAACTCTCGCACCATTTCGATAGAGCCATCGAGGCGTTTGATAGCAATAGCAGGAAGTGGTACGCCGTTGAATGTGGTTGCTTTGACTATCGTGTAGTGCATTTGGTCTTCAAAGATGATTTTATCTCCCACAGCAAGTGGCATATCAAAACTATAATCTCCCATGATGTCTCCAGCCAAACAGGTGTTGCCTCCCAAACGATAGGTGTAGGCTTTTTCACCTGCTTCGCCACTTCCTCGCACCATCGCACGGTAAGGCATAATCACCGTATCGGGCATATGAGCCTCTGATGAAGTATCTAAGATTGCGATATCGATACCGTTGTGAACGATATCCAAAACCGTAGCGACAAGAAAACCTGTTTGCCAACCTACCGCTTCTCCAGGTTCAAGATACACTTCAACACCGTAGCGAGATTTAAAATCGCAAATAAGAGAGATCAGTTTCTCTACATTATATCCATCTCTTGTGATGTGGTGACCGCCACCAAAGTTGATCCATTTCATTTGTGGAATGTATCTGCCAAACTTTGATTCAAATGCTTTAAGCACCCCTTCTAATGCGTCGCTGTCTTCTTCGCAAAGAGCGTGGAAATGTAAGCCGTCACAATGTTCCAAAATAGTTTCATCGAAGTTAGCAATTGTCGTGCCAAGACGTGAGTAGAGTCCACAAGGGTTGTAGATCTCTTTGGGTGCAACTGAATATTCGGGATTGGTTCTAAGTCCTAAAGAGAGTTGTGGATTGATCGCTTTGGCTTGTGTGGCAAACTGTTTGAACTGTGCAGGTGAGTTAAAAACCAAATGGTGGGAAATAGAGGCGATTTGAGCGATATCAGCCTCTTTGAATGCAGGCGAATATGTGTGCACCTCTTTGCCAAAACGCGATGAGGCAAGTTTGGCTTCATGAAGTCCTGAAGCACAGCATCCGTCAAGGTAGTGTGAAACAGTATCAAAACTTTTCCACAAAGCGTACCCTTTGAGAGCAAGAAGTACTTTTGCACCACTCTCCTCTTTGACCTTCTTGAGGAGCATAAGATTGGCGTGTAGTTTCTCCTCTTCAAGGAGCCAGCAAGGTGAGGGGAGGGTATCGTGAGGTGTTTGTTTCATGAGAGATTCCTTTTTATAATCCATTTTTTTGCATATATTCTCGTAAAAGAGTATTGATAAGCGTTTTATATGATATCTTCTGTTTGCTGGCTTTTCTTGTGTTTATGATTGTACTTTGATTTATTTTAGATTTTATTGGAGTGTATAAAACGGTGAGATGGTGGAGCTTATCGGGATCGAACCGACGACCTCTTCGCTGCCAGCGAAGCG
>DYPM01000069.1:0-4002 GCA_020719895.1 Sulfurovum sp.
TAATTTTTCTAAAATCTCTCTTGTGCCATCATCTGAGTCGTTGTCCATCACCACAAACGCATCTACGCCTAAGCGTGCGTGTGTGCGAATATTGGCTTCGATAATATCGGCTTCATTTTTGACTAAAATTGTCATCACAAGACGAAAATTATTTTTATCAAATCGTTGCGTAAAGTAATCTAACATAAATGCTCCTTGAGTTTTGTATCAATCGCCTCAAAATGTTTCGTATCTGGAGTACGCCAATTTCCGCAAATCAAATAATCATAATAGAGGTATTTCAAAAAATTTTGAGTGAGTGTTGTGTCTATTTCCCACGTGGCGATGGTGTTTAAAATCCTCAAAATCTCTTCTTTATTTTTTGCAGTTTTGACAATTCCATCAATGGCAAAAAATGCTTCGCCAAGGACAATCACGCGTTTAGAAAAAAGCAATGATTCCATCGCTACGCTGGAGTTGATGGTGAGAATAGCATCGGCATTTTCGATGAGTGTTTGTGTCACTTCACTGCTAAAATGAATTTTTGGATTCTTTTGATGATGAAGTGATACATAGTTGCTTGATTTATCCGAAGGGTGTTCTTTGACGACAAAATCTATATTAAGTTGCGTTGAAAGCCATTTGATAATTTCAAACAGTGCAAACATATCAGAAATCCATGGTGAATGGTGAATAATCTGCGTATCATACGCCACTTGAAATGGCACAAAAATATACTGTTTTGGAAGTGGTATCGCGAACTCTTTTTTCTTTGTTTTTGGTTTGCGAATCGTTAGTGAGTCTGGTAAAATAGAGTGTTGTGGATAGTGTAAGGTGCGATAAAAATCTGCTTCTTTTGGTACAGAGTTTGTTGCATTGACACCTTGAAAATCCATTGTTGTAGTATTTGGCAATACACCGTTTTCAAAATAGACTGTTTTTATCTCTAATGCTTTGGCGACTTTGTCGGCAATCGCTTGATAAAGTTTTTTACCATTCCATAAAAATAAAATATCTGGTTTTTGAGCAAGAAGAAGTGGATAGAGAGAAGCTACTACGAAAGGGGCTTGGAGTTTGAGTAGTGTTTTGTAGAGTGTTTTGATGATTGGATTGTGATATTTTTGGTCGATCTCTTTATGTTTGAGTTGAAAAATTTCTTCCAAATCTAATGTGAACGCAAACCTAAAACCGCTCAATGAAAATATCATATTTGGAAAAAAAAGATGTTTTGATTCGTATCCTAATGTATTTTTGATTTGTTCAAAATAACGATATTGATGTTTGGTGACTGAGAAAAAGAATAATTTCATTCTTTTACTTTTTTGTAAAGTTCAGGATAATAGACTTTCCATCGTCTATGAAACCAAAACCACTCTTCGGGTTTGGCTTGAATCACCTTTTGGGTAATGTCAGCTTGGGCTTGAGTCATCGCAAAAATATCTTGCTCTTTATTTTCAGTCACAATCGGCTCAATTGGATCATAAAAAGTGAGTGTATAGTTTTTGTAATCATCGGTTGTAATAAATGCAGGAATAATAATAGCATTTGCACTACGTGCCAACACCGAAGCGGTTGGAGAGTGACCGACATCTTTGCCAAAAAATGTGACTTTGATACCGCCTTGATTCTCGCCAAGAGCCTGATCTGGCAACATACAAACCGCTTTTCCCTCCCTAAGTGCTTTGAGTGTGCCTCGTACGGCACCTTCTCGATAGAGCATCTCAAGTCCAAATTTTTCTCTGTTTTTGACCAATATCTGATCCATTTTTGGCGTATCAAGTTTTCTGCCAACAGTGGTCAATGTCATAGCATATTTTGTTGCAATTGCAGTGGGAACCAACTCCCAATTGCTGTAGTGTCCTGTGATAAAAATAATTTTTTTATTCTCTTTAAGTGCCTTGATAAGTATCTGATCATTTTGAAAAGTAACATTTTCTATGAGCTGTTTTGGTGTGATAAATTCGCGTTCCATTAAGCTCACAATGGTTTGAAGAAGATTGTAATAAACACGTTTTGCAATCTTTTTTTGTGTTGATTTATCAAGAGTGTGATCATAGGCAAAATCAAGATTGGTGTAGATGATTTTGGTATGTTTTCGTGCAATAAAATAGGCAAAAAAAGTAAAAAATTGGAGGAGATAATGGATATATTTCTGAGGAAGATATCGAACAATCCATGTCATTGTCCGATAGCTGATAAGATATAGATACTCTTTTAACATTTTTTATCAATGCCTATGTTTTTTGAGATGCAAACTATTGTTTTGGCATTATAACCAAACAAACTTGCAATAAACAAAAGCATCTCTAAAAACCCTATCTTGTCATTGCGGGCTTGAACCGCAATCTCATATTTGGATATATGAGATACCGAATCAAGTTCGATATGACGGTTTTTAGAGATTTCCAAAAGTATATTTTAATGCTTCGCTATCGCTTCAATCAATGCTTTGAGTTCTTTTTTATCAATCTCAACTGCTTTATCTCCTTGTTTTTTGGCGTAGAGTTTTCGCACCATTGCTTCTATTTGTGGGCTTTGATTGATATGAGGATAGAGGATTTTTAGTGCTTCATCAGGCTTGTAAAATCTCTCTTTGATTTGCATCTTTGGGATAAATTTTAGTATCAAAAACATCACAACCATACCTGTGGCGAATGCAAAAAGAACTATCCACCATGTTGTTGTGGTTTCTGTTTTGGAAGTGGCTATTTTGGTATCGCCACTTGGTGATGTCGCAAGAGGTTGCGTCTGTACGGTTGATACAAGAGCTGTTTTATCTGACTCGACTTCGATTGTATAAGACGGAACGGTTAGTTTTTTAAGTGATTTTGTTTTGGGATTATAGACACTAAAAGTGCGAGATGGAATCACAAAATCATCACTCGCAACTATCGCAAATATTTTAGTAAAACGGCTTTGAAGTGTGCCATTGACAATTTCGCTTTTGATTGTAGCTTCGTCACCAAAAACACTTACGCCGTCAATCTCATAAGCAGAAAACTCAAAATCCTCTAAGCCACCTTCGCCTGTGATTGTCACGGTGAGATTGACAGGTTTATTGGCTTTGACTTTGGTCGTATCTATTGAAGATTTGAGTTCAAAATTTCCCACAAGATCACTTTTGATTGGTTGAGGATCAACACTGATTGTGATATCATTTGAGCTGATATTATGCCACTGTATCGGATATCTTCCAAAAAAATCACGTCGTCTCAAATCTGCTTCGCCCAATTTTGCTGTCGCACCTTTGATTGTAAAATTTCCTTCGCTTTTTGGTGTAAGCATAAAATGTTTTTCTACGACTGTATAGCCTTTTTGATGGTATTGTTTTGGTTTGCCTATGTTTTTGACATAAAATTGATCCATTTGTGGATCTTGAAACTGATCTATTTGTGCTTCTTGAACTCTATCGGAGACTGAAACAAAAAGTTCAACGATGATACTCTCACCCATCATCACTTTTTGTTTATCAGATTTAAGTACAAAATCATAAAGAGCATCTTTTTTCATCTCTGGAGCTTTTGATTGTACTACGCTAATTAAGATTGGTTTTGTCTGATAGTTTTTGCCTGCAATTTTTACTGTATATGAAGGAATCGTCATTGATTTTTGTGGTTCAAACTGCATTGTTTTGATGGTGCTTTGCTCGTTTGTAATATCGCCATTGATATAAACGAAACTACTGCTATTTTGCATTGAACTATTGAGTATAGGCATACCATTAATATCAGAAATATCAAGAAACTCGACATCTTCACCCACTGCTTTGAGTTGTAGTGTAATTGGATTTCCTTCCACCACTTCATTGGCATCCACCATTGCTGTGACACCATCAGCAAAAATAGAAATCACCAATAGACTATAAAATATCAATAGTTTGACAACCATTTTCATGCTACTCTCCTTTGTGTTGATGTACTGTTTTTGTTTGATTGGAGTGTTTTTTTACCATTGATTGACATTTTCTTTTTCCTTTTTTTCTGAATTGCCCATTTGATACATCATTGTAGGCATCTTTTGATT
>DYPM01000069.1:4102-9670 GCA_020719895.1 Sulfurovum sp.
TTTCCTTTTTTTCTGAATTGCCCATTTGATACATCATTGTAGGCATCTTTTGATTGTCCATCTGTCGCATCAATCTTTTCATCTCTTTTGCCTGCTGTTGCTCTTTTGGAGTTGTTGGGATTTTTGAAGTCTCTTGTGAGGTTTGAGGCTTCTGTTTGTTCTCTTTTTCCTCTTTTGGAGTAGATTGGTTTTGTTTGTCTTTTTGTTGTTGCTCTTTATCTTTTTGATCTTCGTTTTGGTTTTTATCTTTTTTGTCGTTTTGGTTTTGCTCTTGTCGTTTGTTTTGATCTTGGTCTTTTTTGTTTTGATCTTGGTCTTTTTTATTTTGTTGTTGATCTTTTTTATTTTGGTCTTGGTTTTGTTGTTTGTTTTGGTTTTGATCTTTTGGATCACTTTGGTTTTGGTCTTCGTTTTGATTTTTATCTTTTTGGTCGCTTTGGTTTTGATCTTGCTGTTGCTGTTGTTTCTCTTTTTGTTTTTTTGCCTCTTTGGCGATTTGCAGATTGTATTTTGTATCAGAATCATCGTGATGTTTTAAAGCATTTTTATAGTGTTCTATCGCTTTGTCATAGTCGCCTTTTTGAAAATAACAATTTCCAATATTGTATGTGCGTGTCGCCTCATCTATCCCTTTGGCTTGCTCATAAGACTTGATTGCTGCATCATAATTTTTGGATTTGTATTGTGTGTTTCCTATTGCATATTGGGTTTGTGGTTTTGTTGTATCAAGAGACTCAAAAAGTGTTTGGCTCTTGGTGTAATCCTTCTCTTCATAAGCTTTTTTTGCCTCTTCGATAGTCTGAAAATCAGTAATGGAAGCAGTGAGAAATAGACTATGAAGTATCAATACAAATGTGATTTTTTTCATATTACGCTCTCCTTTGTTTTGGTATCGAACTTGTCGCAATCAACAAAAAAAACAATCCCATTCCCAAAGGATAATAAAAAAGCTCGATACGCTCCTTGATCTGCACCTCTCCTTGATCTCTTTGGTGATAACGCTGATGAATCGTATCTGCAAATGTCACCATATCGCTACTTCCTTGCGTGGCTACAATACCTATTCCGCCATTTTTTTGAGCAAGAGTCAAAAATGCGTCGTTACGTTGGGTCATCGCGATAGTGCCATCTTCTAACACATAAGGCTTCCCTTCTTTGGTCAATACAGGTGCGCCTTTTGTTGTGCCGACCAACACAACATAAAGATCAATGCCACTTTTTGCCAAAATATCCGAAAATCCCGCGATCGCTTCCTCGTCTCCGCCGTCGGTAAAAAGCACCATAATTTTGGGCTTTTGTGTTGCCAATGTCTCATCAGCAAGTACTCCCAACGCCAAAAAATCAGTAGAACCCATCGTGATATAACTCTCATCAACTCCTTCTACCATCATCTGCAAAGTCTGTTTGTCGGTCGAAAAAGGAGCCAAAATAAACGGAGAGTGAGCAAACGCCAACACTCCAATCTCATCGCTTGGCATATTTTCAAAAAACTCAAACATCTTTTTTTTGGCAAACTCAAGACGATTTGGGAAAAGATCTGTAGAACGCATCGAACCTGAAATATCGAGTGCCACAAGCAACGTGAGTCCTTTTATCTCTACGGTTTTATCTCCTTTTTCAATCACAGGACGCGCCAAAGCGACAATCATCAAAAAAAGTGCAATAAACATAATGATATTACGCATCTGCACAGGAATAGTCTCATCAACCACACTCAATCTTTTGAGAACTTTCTCGTCAAAAACACGAGTGAGTCGCTCTTTGTTAGTAGATATCAAAAACGAAAAAATAAAAAAAGGAATCACCATCAGCCAAAAAAGCATCGGATTGACAAAACTCATCACGCCACTCCTTTGCTGTTTCTAACATAAAGAAAAAGTATCAGACTCAAAATCCCAAAAAAGAGTGGATAGATATAAAGATAGTCGTGTTGTACTACGCGTTTGTCGTCGATTTTGGTCACTTCCAAAGCATCTATCTCTTGATAAATACGACTAAGTTCTGTCGCATCTCTTGCTCCATAGGCTTTTGTACCGCCTGCATTTGCCAATGTCTGAAGATAGTTTGCATCATAATCTCTATTTGGATAACCAATACCGATAACATAAAGTTTGATATCTTGTTTTTGAACCATCGCCAATACCTCTTTGAGTGGAATTTGACTACCGCTGTCTAGACCATCAGTCAACAAAATTGCTATTTTTGATTTTGATTTTGATTTGGTGAGCATATTGTAGCTCTGTACCAAAGCATCTTGAATTGCGGTGCGTTTACCATCAATCATTCCTACATATTGCATCGAAATAATTTTTTGCAAAAACTCTTTTTCAAATGTCAGTGGCGAAGCGACAAAAGAGATGGCTCCAAAACTTATCACACCGATACGATCATTTTCTCGTTTGCTTACAAAATCTTCTACTACTACTTTGACGACATCAAATTTGGTTTGCATTGGATTGTTGGGATCAAATCCATTTTGTAACATCGACTCACTCACATCACCGATAAGCACAATATCGCGTCCTTCTTTTTTGGTATTTGTATAGCGATGCGTTATCACAGGCGATGCAAAAGCGATCACTACAGAAATGATTCCAAACCATTTTAGCCAAAGCAAAAGTGAACTTTTGGAAGCACTTTTTTGCATTAATTGTTTGATATGCGGAAAATAAATCGCACGACTTCGCTCTTTGCACCACCGATCACACGCCAAAAAAATAAAAATCAAAAGCAGAAAAAAAGGATATTCAAAACTAAATGGATTCATTGATCACCCTTACAAAAAGATCAAATTGATTGCGTGTCTTTTCATCTACTTCATCAACGCTTTTTTTGTATTTAAACTGCTCAAGCATAGGCTGAAGTTGCGAAAAAATCTCACGGCTTCGTTCATCATTTGCCAATAATCTTCCATAATGTGTTGCTTTGTAGGATGCTTCTTTGCTGTTGTTCCAATCTATATTTTTAAGCTCTTCCAAATAGTGTTTTGAGAGATTTTTTTTACGATTTTCTATATATTTTTTAATCACAAAAAAAAGCAACATAGAGACAAAAAACACAACGATTGTGATTGCTCCCCAATAGTAATAAAAGGAATAATCAGGAATCTCTAAGAGAGGTTTGATATCTTTTAGCTGTGCGGTTAGATTCTGTTCATTCATCAATTTCTCCTCATCGCTTTCATCAGTTTGAGCGTAGAATCTTCGTGTGTATAGACCTTGATAAAACGAATTCCTTGTTTTTTGAATCCAATATAGAGTTTTTCATCATTATCGTGAATTGCTTTTTTATACGCTTGTAATGTGTTGGTGTTGATATCAGCTTCTATGCTCATACTGCTCTGCATATCGACAAGTTTGATATGTCCTAAAGCAGTTGGATTTTCTTCAAATCTATCACGCACTATCACTGCAAAAATATCATGTTTTACGCTTAGCAACCTCAAATCAATCTCACCAATAAAATCAGAAAGAATAAAAAGCAATGATTTTTTTGTAAGACGATGGTGTAATGTCTCTATGAGTTTTGCATAATTTGCCTCTTTGCCAAGTGGTTCAAAATGTGTGATTTTCTCTACGGCTTGATGAATAGAAAAGTGTTTTTTGCTCGGCTTCATCACATCATAAAGTTTATCTGCAAAAAGAATATGACTAAAACGATCACCATTTTTGATTGCTGAAAATCCTAAAGTAGCGACCAATTCAGCGACTATCTCGCTCTTTTGTTTGACAGTCCCAAAATAGATTGAACCGCCCATCATAGAGACGACAACGACATTAAGCTCACGCTCTTCTTTGTAGATTTTGACAAATGGCTTGCCAAGCTTTGCGGTGGTTTTCCAGTCGATTTTACGAACATCATCACCATAAATATATTCACGAAGTTCTGCAAACTCAAACCCTTCTCCATCAAAAAGCGAAGGGTTATTTCCAACGCGATCTCCATAGACCTGTTTTCGAGTTTTGAGAATAATTTTTTTGGCTGTTTTATTCACGAGTAGCCTTTTTTTATTTAGAGTTCTTGCAGAATTCAACAGGACACTTGAAGAGCAAAGCTCCTCAAGCTACGCTAACGCTGCGTTATTTTTGAATTGAAATCTCTAATTGAAAATATTTTGGACTGCCACGGCTTTTTCAAAGCCCAGCACGTGACGGCGTTTGTCATGGCGAACAAAGTGAAGCAGTCTATTTGTTCAGAAATCTTAATTGTTATGGAATTGGTACTGTTGCGAGTATCTTCTCCACAATACTATCTTGCGTTACACCTTCGGCTTGTGCTTCATAGCTCAAAATAATACGGTGACGCAACGCTTCTTTGGCAATATAAGCAACCTCCATAGGAGAGACATAAGTTTGATTTTTGAGATATGCAATCGCACGAGAAGCTTTGTAGAGATCAATAGAAGCTCTAGGACTCGCACCAAACTCAATATAGTGCGTCAATGATTCAAGCCCATACTCTTGTGGATTTCGTGTCGCGTGTACCAACTCAATGATATATTTTTCTACTTCGGTATCAATATGAATCTCAAGCGTCTCTTTGCGAATCGTCTCCAGATCTTCGAGTGTTGCGACTTGTTTGATCTCTTCAAATCCATTATTGGCAACCCGTCTTGCGATTTCTAACTCCTCTTCTTTGGTGTTGTATCCAACGACCACTTTGAGCATAAATCTATCGAGTTGTGCTTCGGGAAGTTCATACGCACCCTCTTGCTCTACAGGATTTTGAGTTGCCATAACAAGAAAAGGAGCATCTATTTTGAAAGTATCATCACCGATAGTGACTTGACGCTCTTGCATCACCTCAAGAAGTGCAGATTGCACCTTGGCAGGGGCTCGGTTAATCTCATCTGCTAAAAGAAGATTGGTAAATACAGGACCTTTTTTGATCTTAAAAACATTATGAGATGGATCGTAAATTTCAGTTCCAATAATATCCGAAGGAAGAAGATCAGGCGTGAACTGCACCCGCTTGAAGTTTAATCCAAGTGTTTTTGCTAAAGCATTGACTGCTGTAGTTTTGGCTAATCCTGGAACACCTTCAAGCAAAATATGCCCTCTACACAAAAGTCCAGCCAAAAGCCCTTCGATCATCTTCTCTTGCCCTACCAATGTTTTAGAGATCTCTTTTCTGATATCGTGTATGATTTGACTCACTTCACACTCCTAAAATTTAGACTTAAGTGTGATAAGTATACTTTCGAGTATTTAATTGAAAGTAAATATTTTTGTTTAAAAACCGATGTGACATACTTTCGACGAACAAGTCCGCAAAAAGCACGTAATGGGTATCTCTAAAAACTACATTTTGGATTGCTTCGGCTTTTACAAAGCCTCGCAATGACGGGATTTGTCATTGCGAACGAAGTGAAGCAATCTATGTTTTTAGAGGTTCCCTTTGATTATACCTAAAAGTAGTTTTGGGCTTAATGTAAGCATTTAACACTCATGTTTAAAAAAATTATGGGTTTATAAAGATTGAACTTGTGAATTTCAAGTTAGCACAAAACTAACTTAAGGGCATCTCTAAAAACTACATTTTGGATTGCTTCGGCTTTTACAAAGCCTC
>DYPM01000186.1 GCA_020719895.1 Sulfurovum sp.
TTCAAAGTCTTCAAACTCGATAGCTCAAATATCAAAACTTGGGATAGTGATTTTGACAATCTCCAATCAGCACTAGAGAATAGCGTGGACAATATCAAGTCCGACCGTTCAAGTGAGGATTTGCTTTATGAGATATTGCTCAAATATGGGCTTGATTTGACATTGCCAATAGAAGAGATAGAAATCAATGGCAAAAAAGTATTTAGTATCGGATTTGGTGCTTTGGTTTGTTGTTTGGATAATGGTATCAATAGTGAAGTAGTAGAAAAAATAGCAGGACTGAAAAAGCAATTTAGCGAAGATAAGGGCAGTGAAAATATGAGAGTTGTGTTTAGAGATGGGAGCTTTGAAGATAGTGTAGTCAAAACAAATGCTTTGGCTATTTTGAAACAACATGGGATTGATGAAGTTGTGAGTGTGTGAAAAAGGATACAAAATGATTTTAAAGAGAGCCACTTGCAAATTCAACCAGCCAACAAAGCTAACAACTTCACATGGAATGGTAAAAGTGAAGTATTGAAAGGAAATATCAAATGTCTAACCAAACAACCATAAAATGCCCAAACTGTAATACCGAAATAGATGTAAATGAAGTTTTGTATCATCAACTTGAAAACAAATACAAAAACGAACATATAGCCCAAACTAAGAAACTTGAAGCAGAGATAGAAGCTAAAAGAAAAGAGTACAAAACGCATCTTGCTATCTTAAAAGCACAAGAGGAAACACTCAAAGAGCAAAAAGAAAACTTTGAAGTAGAACTCAAAAAAGCAACTCAAAAAGAGCTAAGAAGTGAGAGAGCCAAAGTCGAAGAACTTTTGAGAAAAGAGATACTTGATGAACAAAAAGAATCAATGGCAAGCTTGCAAAAACAGATAGAAATTAAGTCAAATCAAGTAAAAGAACTCAACAATGCAAAAGCAGAAATTGGAAAACTCCAAAGAGAAAAAGACGAGATGGAGTCGGCTATTATGGCAAAAGCTGAACTAACTCTCAATGAAAAACTAAAACTTGAAAAAGAGAAAATCCAAAAAGCCACAGATGAACAAAACGAACTCAAACTTAGACAAAAAGATGAGCAATTAAGACAACTTCAAGAACAGCTTCAAATAGCACAAAGAAAAGCAGAACAAGGAAGTATGCAACTTCAAGGAGAAGTGCAAGAGTTGGCTATAGAAGAGTGGCTCAAAGAGAAATACCCTTTTGATACGATAGATGAAGTCAAAAAAGGTTCACGTGGTGCGGACTGTATGCAGATAGTCCACACAAGAGAATCTCAAAATTGTGGAAAAATATATTATGAAAGCAAACGAACAAAAGATTTTCAAAAAACTTGGATAGAAAAATTTAAAGCAGATATGAGAGAAAAAGGGGCAGATATCGGAGTGCTTGTCACTGATGTGATGCCAAATGATATGCAAAGAATGGGACTATATGAGGGGATTTGGATTTGTAGTTTTGAAGAGTTTAAGGGGATGAGTGGAATTTTGCGAGAGCAGATTATTAAAATTTATCATGCTATGAAAAGTCAAGAGAATAAAACTGATAAGATGAGTTTGCTTTATGGATTTCTTACGAGCAATGAATTTAAAATGCAAATAGAGGCGATAGTTGAAGCATTTACAACGATGCAAAGTGATTTGGATAGTGAAAAACGGTCAATGCAAAGAATTTGGAAACAAAGAGAAAAACAGATAGAAAAAGTGCTTGATAATACTGTAAATATGTA
>DYPM01000070.1 GCA_020719895.1 Sulfurovum sp.
ATACTGACTATTTGGGTTATGACGATGGATATCGAGAGATTGATGCGGAAATTTTGGATTTTGTAAAACCAGTAGTTGGAAGCGTCACTCCAAATATTGCATCAAGCAAATACAATGAGTTGCGTTTTGACTTTGCCAAAAGAGCCACTTCGGGTAGAGAATATAATCTTTACGAGGAAAGTGTTTCTCCAGGAATGAGTTTATCTATAGAGGGTGCTAAAAATATTGATCAAAACGAACACGAATTTACTATTTTTGGAAACTATGGCTACAATCAAGAACACTCCTATGATGAAGAACAATTCAAAAAAGTAGGTTTGGATTACAATGGTAATATTAATGAAGTTAAAGAATATGGTGTAAATACAAGGCTTAGTTCATCTTATGGTCATGGCGGAATAGTGAATATAGGATATAGCTATGTGGATATTTTGAAGTTAAAATATACCAAACTTTATACTCGTGACTCTGAAAAAAGAACCAAAACCAAAGATGGAATATTGGGATCTAATGAAGATGATTTGACTTATTATCAATTGGAGTGGGAAGAGAGAACTCTTAGTGCTGATCAGTTTGCTGGTGAGTTTGATTATGAATTTATGGACAGTAATGCTAATTTTCAATTTGGAATTGAAGATGCGAGTGCGAATCTATATCAGCCCAATAATATACAATATCAATACGAGCATGCAATTTACAATAAAGATGTATTTTTTAAGCCTGAGCTTTTTACGGAAGTGATGCTTAAAGCAGACGATACTGTAAGTGCATTCTATTTGCGTAACTCATTTGATTTTTTAAATATTGTAGATGATAAAGATACGTTAGAAATTGGTATCACGCAAAGCAATAAAGATAGAGAATCAAGAAAACAGACATTTGGATTGCAAGCAAAACTTGAAGAACTTGCAGGGGATATGGATACGATTTTAGAAGAGACTTTATATAATTTACAAAGTACCGATACTCAAGTATGGTCATTTGGTAACTATTCTCCTCCTGAAGATTTGTTTGATGCAAATGTGAAAGAGACAGATATATATGGAATTATTTCTTTGCATCCCGCAAGTGATTTGGATATTGTATTTGGTGCAAGAATGGTTGATCTTGAACAAAAAATAAATAACTACTCAAAAGATTCAGAAAATATCATTGTTTCTGAACGTTCAAAAATTATTCAAAAATCAAAACTTTTAATTGTTGATGATATTTTTAGTTCATTAGATATCAAATATCTTTACGATGAAAACAATCACTATGATTTAGCATTTTCGCAGACTTTTATTTTACCTGACCTGAGAGAAACAACAGAGGGTTACTATTTGCATCCTATAGAAATTGCAAAAGTACAAGGTAATCCTGATTTGGTGAATACGACTATATCAAGCATAGACCTTAAATATTCTCACTATATAAGCAGTGATGAAAATATAAAGTTGGGATTATTTTTTAAGAGGCTAAAAAATCCGATAGAAGATACGATTGAGCCAACTAGTTCTCCATTACCCCTCTACAGCTTTGCGAATGCAAAAGAAGCATTAATGTATGGATTGGAAGTTGATGGCAGAAAAGGAATGGGATTTATTTCAAGCTTTTTACAAAATGTTTATTTGTCGGGTAACTTCTCTTATACAGACTCAAACGTAACTCTTTACTCTTATGAGGCTTATAAATACACCACCGATAATCGACAATTACAAGGATTGTCCCAAACTGTTTTAAACCTTGCTTTGGCTTATGAATTATCAAATCGTTCGTTGAGTCTTTCGTACAACAAGATGGGAGAAAGGATTCGTAAGGTTGGTTTGATTCAAAATCCACTTTCTTCAGATAAAACATTAGTCATAAAAAACCCCGATAGTATAGAAGTGCCACCTGAAGTATTGGATTTGGTGTGGATTGAAAAATATGGATATGGACTTTCAAGTAAAATAAAACTTGGAAATATTTTGGATGATACGACAATTTGGAGACAAGGCGATAGCATTGTAAATGAGTTTAAAACAGGGCGAACCTACAGCTTCTCCGTATCATACAAGTATGATTAAATAAAAAATCTCATATGATGTGCCATGAAATCAAAAGCAAGGTTTCAGCGTGGAACATGAAATAGAAATAGTAGTCATCGAAGATGAAGAGGATATTTTGGAGTTGGTGGAGTATCATCTCTTGAGAGAGGGATATCACGTGACAGGTTTTCTTTCTACAGAAAATGTGATACGTTTTTTGGAAGAGGAGACGCCACAGCTTATGGTGGTGGACAGAAATCTTCCTGGAGTAGAAGGGAGTGATTTTGTCGAAAAAATACGTGAAGCAGGACATGATATTCCCGTGATTTTTTTGAGTGCAAAAAATAGTGAAGATGATCTTGAGAGAGGCTTTGGTGTAGGCGGAGATGATTATATAAGCAAGCCCTTTAATCCCAAAGAGTTGGTGCTTCGTATTCAAGCAGTTCTCAAGCGTAGTGGTGTGAGGATCAATGACAAAATTCGTCATCGTGATATGCTTTTAGATCTCAAAAAAAGAGAACTCTATATGAATAATAGACGTATTGATTTGACCAATCTTGAGTTTAAACTCCTTTATACTTTTGCAAAGACTCCCAATCAAGCAGTTGCTCGTGATTTTTTACGAGATCAGGTCTGGGGTGAAGATAGCGAAACTTTCCACGAAAAAACAATCAATGTTGCTATCAATAGGTTAAGAAGAAAGATTGATCCAGATGGTACAAAAGAGTATTTTCTTCCTGTGTGGGGCATTGGATATAAATTGGTATGATGAAGAAAAGAGTTCGTTTTAGCATTGGAAACAAAAATGTTACTTTTTTTATGAGACTCTTTGGTTACAATATTGCTTATGAAGTATAAATCTATTTTTGTCTCAGACATTCACCTTGGCACGAAGTTTTCTCAAGCAGAAGCATTTTTGGAGTTTATGCGCGATAACACCTCCGAAAATCTTTATTTAATTGGAGATATTATTGATGGTTGGTCGCTCAAACGTCGTATGCGATGGAATCAATCTCATTCTGATGTAGTTCAAAAGGTGCTAAGAAAGGCACGCAAAGGCACCAATGTCTACTATATAGTCGGAAACCATGATGAGTTTGTTCGTCCATTTTTACCTTTGATGATGGGGGATAATCTTGAAATTTCCAACAGTGCAGAGTATCGTGGAGTCAACGGCAAACTTTACTATGTGACACATGGCGATAAATTTGATTCCATTACGATGAGCAAAAAATGGTTGGCAGTATTGGGAGATTATGGATATTCATTTTTACTCAATATGAATTTTTTTGTCAATATCATACGCCGTTTGCTTGGGATTCACCGCTATTGGTCGCTTTCGCGTTATGTCAAAGAGAATGTCAAGAAGTCGGTCAATTTTATCACCGATTTTGAGAATATTTTGGCACAACACGCCAAACGCAAAGGGTACGATGGTGTGATTTGCGGTCATATTCATAAGGCAGAGATGCGTTTCATTGATGGGATTGAGTATAAAAATACAGGAGATTGGGTGGAGTCTTGTACGGCGTTGGTGGAGACTTTTGAGGGAGAGTGGAAGATAATTTATTGGTTTGGCGAAGATGATTTTAGAGGTTAAAGTCATACTTTTTACAGACACTTTTTGTGATATCAATGGAGTATCGCGGTTTATTCAAGATATTAGTCTATTGGCAAATGAACGCAAGTTGGCGTTTTATGTGATCACCTCTACACTCAAATCGTGTCCAGACCTCCCAAATGTTTACAATATCAAACCAAAATTTAGAATGCAAATGCCTTTTTATCCTGAGATTGATATGGTTTATCCTGCCTCTAAAGAGATAGAGAAGATAGTTGATATGATAGAGCCAAACGTGATACATATCTCTACTCCCGGAATGGTAGGATGGATAGGAAGAAAAATCGCCAAAAAAAGAAATATTTCTATGATTGGTACTTATCATACTGATTTTCCTGCGTTTGCATACAAAAATATACCTTTTGGTATTGTACGAATGATTAGCAATAAGGTGATGGAGTGCTTTTATCGTGATTTTGCAAAAATATTTGTACGAAGTGATGCTTATAAAGAGATCGTTCATCGCGATGTAAAATTTGACAAAGCATTGATTCATACACTCAAAGCAGGAATTGATACCCAAAAGTTTAATCGCACTTATCGAGATATGACGATTTGGGAAGAGTATGGCATACCTCAAGATGCAATTAAAGCATTATATGTAGGACGACTCACTAAAGAAAAAAACTTTCCACAGCTTGTGGAGCAGTGGAAAGCCTATTACGAAAAAAGTAAAAACAAAAATATCTATCTCATAGCCGTTGGCGGTGAACTTCCAAACACACTCAATCAAACCCATCATATTTACGCTTTGGGAATCAAACGAGGCGTAGAACTTTCCAAAATCTATGCAAGTTCGGATCTTTTTTTGTTTCCTTCTACGACAGATACTTTGGGGCAAGTTGTGATGGAGGCGATGTCGTCGGGATTGCCTGTGGTTGTGAGCCATTTAGGAGGACCAAAAACAGTCGTCGAAGAGGCAAAAGGAAGTGGTTTTGCGATTGATATTGCCGATAATAAAATGTGGCTTGAAGCGATAGAGAGATTGATTTGCGACGAGGTGTTGAGAAAATCAATGGGAGAGATTGGAAGTGCGTTTATTGCTCAAAAAGGAATTGCACAGAGTTTTGATGCTTTTTGGCAAGTGCATATTGAGAGTGTAATTTGATATTTTATCAGGAGTCAAAAATGAAAAAAAGAAATTCAAAAAAGAGGGAAGTTTTATGTTGCATTTGAGTGTAGAGAGTTATATATTGCACTACTATCCAAAAATAGAACGCTATCCTGCTTTTATCAAACGACTACTGTTTTCGAGTATGCACTATTTTCTTCACGAAGAGGAGATCAATCACTTTTTAGATGAAAATATTCATAAAGATACGTTTAGTTTTATCGAGAATATCATCGACTATTTTGATATCAAAATAGCACTCAAAAAAGATGAATTGGGACACATTCCTGCGTATGGACGCGTGGTCATTATCGCTAATCATCCATTGGGGGCATTAGATGCGATGGCATTAATGCACTTACTCAAAGATGTACGCAAAGATTTCAAAATCGTTGCAAATGCATTTTTGTTGGAGTTTGCACCACTTGAAGAGGTGTTGATACCAATAGGTCAAGGCGGAGTCAATCGTCACACCTTCAAAGCAATCTACGATGCGTTAGATGAAGAGAAGATGGTGATTATCTTTCCCGCTAGCGAAGTGAGTCGTGTCAGTGCAAATGCTCTCAAAAACAACCGATGGAAAAGTGCATTTCTCAAAATAGCTTCCAAAACAAAATCCCCGATTCTTCCTATCTATATTCGAGCTAAAAACTCTAAAATCTTCTATCTTTTTTCGATGCTTAATAGATCATTGGCGACTGCCATACTTCCTTATGAGATGTTTAAAGCCAAAGGCAAAACCATACAGTTTACGATAGGAAAAACCATACCGTTTGACTCTTATAATTTTCCTCTTCCTGCGTCAGAGAAGTTAAAATTGATGCGTAAACACTTTTATCGTATCTCTAAAAAGAAAAAAGAGGTGTTCAAAACAGAAAATCCCATCTCAAGACCCGAGCAAGCAGCCGAAATCAAAAGTGCACTTAAAAAGCAAGGTACGCTTTTGGGTGAGACTTTTGATGGCAAAAAAATTATTCTTTATAGTTCTACACAAGAGAGTAGCGTCATCAAAGAGATTGGAAGATTGCGTGAGATTAGTTTTCGATTTGTAGGTGAGGGGAGTGGGCTAAAACGAGATATTGACCGCTTTGACTTCTACTATCACCATTTGATTATTTGGGATGAAGAGGCGTTGGAGATTGCTGGGGCGTATCGTTTGGGAGTGAGTAGTGAGATTGTGGAGAAGTTTGGCGTTGAAGGACTCTATACCTCTTCACTGTTTGCTTATCATCAAGGATTTTCGCCACAACTTAGTGCTGGTGTAGAGCTTGGGCGTAGTTTTGTACAACCCAAATATTGGAATTCACGTGCACTTGATTATCTTTGGCAAGGATTGGGTGCGTTTGTTAAAAATCGTCCAGAGATTCGTTATCTTTTTGGTGCAGTAAGTATCAGCGATAGTTTCAATGATAAAGCAAAAGCGTTGATGATCTACTTTTTTGGACACTACTTTCATACCGATGAAGCGTGGGTGACTCACAAAAACCCTTACCGTATGACAAGCGATCTTCAAAGCTATTGCGAAACACTTTTTTTGGGCAATGACTACAAAACCAATCAACGACTTCTCAAAGATGAGTTGGGATATATGAGCTATACGATTCCTACACTCTACAAACAATACTCTGAAGTGTGCGAAGATGGAGGTGTGAAGTTTTTGGATTTTGGGTTTGATGCCTCTTTTAATAACTGTATTGATGGATTTATCGTGGTTGATTTGCATATGCTCAAGGAGAGCAAACGTAAACGTTATATGGGCGAGTAGAAAATAGTGAGACTTTGCGGTATCGATGAAGCAGGACGTGGATCTCTTGCTGGATCTTTGGTAATGGCAGGCGTTGTGTTGCATGAAGCAATCAATGGACTCAATGACTCCAAAAAACTCACACAACGCCAACGCGAGAGACTCTTTGAGACTATTATCCAAAAGAGTGATTATTGTATCGTGAAGTTTGAAGCATCGCAGATTGATGCGATTGGTCTTTCTGCGTGTCTTGCCAATGGATTGCGGAGAATTCAAAATACACTTTTAGAGTGTCACTATCTTTTTGATGGTAATTGTCGTTTTGGTGTTGATGGCATTGAGACAATGGTCAAAGCCGATACTCTTGTCGCTGAAGTTTCTGCTGCAAGTATCATCGCTAAAGTGACACGAGATCAAGAGATGATCGCATTTTCAAAAAAATATTCCCTTTATGGATTTGAAAAACACAAAGGTTATGGCACTGCAAAACATATCGAAGCGATTATGAAGCACGGAAGATGCGAGATTCACCGAAAAAGTTTTCGTATCAAAGGAGTTGAGTAGATTCGTAATGTGTAGCGAGTAGCGATGTGGTAAAAATGTTATCAAAATGTTATTTATTTTTGATATTGTTCCAATCAAGAATAATAATTGAACCCTCTGATTAAATAGATTGCTTCACAACGTTCGCCATGACAAAATACTGTCATTGCGAGGTTTGGAACAAGCCGTGGCAATCTAAATAGTGTTTATTCAGAGGTCTCAATCAAATCAAAATGGAGGATAACGCAACATGAAACGATTGAGTGTAGTACTAATGATGGCATTACTAAGCGGATGTTCAACCGAGAAGGTTGCAGAAGATTTGGGACTTGTTGATGTTACGCCTCCTGTTATTACAGTCAATGGTGAAAATCCAAGAACAGTTGTGCAAGGCGTAGAGTATAAAGACGAGGGAGCGACAGCAAAAGACAAAACAGATGGAAACGTCCAAATTGTAACACTCAATAGTGTCGATAGTGCAAAGATTGGAAGTTATATCGTCACTTACACTGCAACCGATAAAGCAGGCAATCAAGCAGTAGCATTACGAACCGTAAATGTGATTGAAGATACTGTTGCACCACAAATTACCCTCAAGGGAAACAATCCTATTTATGTCAATAGAGGGACGGTTTATACTGATCAAGGTGCAACGGCTACAGATACGATAGATGGAAATGTGAATGTAGCAGTACAACACAATGTTGATATTGATAAAGTTGGAACTTATACTGTTTACTATACAGCAGTGGATAGTGTTGCAAATCAAACAACTGCTACGCGTACGGTTTATGTTATTATTGATATTACGCCACCTGTGATTGAGCTTGAAGGTGAAAGTGAGATTTCGATTGCATTTGGAAGCGACTATAACGATGCAGGTGCAACAGCAATCGATAATGTCGATGGAAAAATTGCTCCAACCATCACAAAAAATAGCGTCAATCCTAACAAAATAGGAGACTATGAAGTGGTCTATACAGCATCTGATGATGCTGGAAATGAATCAACTAAAACACGAAAAGTTCACGTAGTAGAAGATGTCACGCCTCCGACGATTACTCTTTATGGTAAAAATCCTATGTTGATTGATGTAGGTACAACCTATAGCGATGCAGGTGCAATTGCCACAGATGATTTAGATCCAAATATAGAGGTATCAATGATGAATGATACTGTTGATACTTCTGTTGCAGGAAACTATTTTGTAATATACGTAGCAACAGACCATAGCGGTAATACAGCGACCAAAAAACGTGAAGTTGTAGTGAGCGATAAAACACCTCCTGTTATCACGATGCACGGCTCTTCCGTAGTGACTGTGCCTTATCTTGTGGGTTATAGTGATGAAGGTGCCAAGGCGTTTGATAACGTAGATGGAAGTGTTGAAGTGGTCACAACAGGAAGTGTAAATAGCTCTATTTTGGGAAGCTACACGCTCACTTATACAGCCACAGATAGAGTAGGCAATAAATCTAATGCAACAAGAGTCGTCATCGTAGCAACCAATCTCAAAAAAACAGGTCAAACCCAAAGTTATGATCTTTCTGGCAATCTTATTACAGACGACACACTCAAAGATGACGGATATTATCAAGCAGGAGTCACTACTCGCTTTACAAGAGATGATGTGAATGCTATTGTGACAGATTATATTTCGGGCTTGATGTGGCAAGACAATAGTGTGGTTGTATCTGAAAAAAGAGCATGGTTGAGCCAATCAAACTATGAAAAATGCTCAAATGACCACTCTGCGATGGAGTGTTATAATCTTAGTGGCAATACAGCAAACACATACTGTTCTCAATTGGTATTGGGAGAGTATAGCGATTGGCGACTTCCAACAGTTCAAGAGTTGGAGGGAATTTTAAATTACAGCTCCACAAATCCTACGATTGATTCTCTTTATTTTCAAAATACTGCATCAGGATACTATTGGACAAGCAGTACTGATATTTCCTCTAAAGACAAAGGATGGTATGTCTATTTTGGTGCAGGTCACAGCGATACATTCGTAAAATCGGGCAATTATTATGTCCGATGCGTACGAAGCCAAAACTAATTTGCGTTATATTGAAACAAGGAGTGTGAGATGAAAAAACTACTATTGGCTTTTGGAGTATTGAGTCTACTTGCTTTTGGGGATTTGAGTAGAGACTCAAGTGGCATTGTGACAGATAGTGTTACAGGACTTGAGTGGCAAGACAACTACAGCGACAACGCTACTAAAATCAAAGTAGCAAATTGGAGCGATGCGATTGAGTATTGTGAAACATTAACGCTCGATGGCGGTGGCTGGAGAGTTCCTAATATATTAGAACTCAAAAGCATTACAAATAAAAACAGGTACAACCCTTCGATTGACAGTGTATTTCAAAATATTAAAACCTCTGAATATTGGTCTTCGACTTCTGATGGAGCAGGGAAGCGTTATAATGGACGTTTTGTCCATTTTTATCGTGGATTTGATGGTGTTTATGCCAAATCCCAAAATTACTATGTGCGATGTGTGCGTAATATAAAATAGAGTTTTTGAAATACAAGTAATCTATCGCTATTAAAGGAAAAATTTTGAAACGTAA
>DYPM01000187.1 GCA_020719895.1 Sulfurovum sp.
GAGAGTATCTGTTCCACCACCGACATATCCAGCGTATTTGCAAAACTTCGTTCCAATTTTTTGATTATCGCCTCTTTGATATCGCTGTTGAATTCACTGATTGTTTCTGGTTTGAAATAGAAGAACTGTTCTGATATTGGGAGTGTAGATGGGTTTCCTTTTAGGATATTGGTGTTGATCATAAAATAAAGCACTTGTCTTATCATTTTTTCTTCAAAATTGAGATAGAGAAACGCATCGACCAAATCATCAAACATAATATTAAGGTATTTTGAGCGATTCTCAAGCAGGTCATCACGCATCACTTCAAAGAGTGAGATTGATTCGGGCATTTTAATTACAGGCTGTTTGGTAGCTAAAATATTTAAATAACTTTGGACATTGTGTATCGTAGGTTTTTCTAAAGGATTGAGTGGCTCAACGGGAGCAAATCCGACCAATTTTCTACCACTGTTTAACAACCTATAATCACTTGGCTCTTTCAATACCAATTGAATCTCGCCTTTGAAACTTATAAAACGAAGCAAATCAATAAATTTAGGAAATCCAAATTGGATCGGTTCAAACTCTTTGATAGCATAGTTGAGTGCTGATTTAAAAACGGAGATATTTAAACCTTCATAATTGAGTGCTTCATTGGCAATTTTATTGGATTTTAAAGCTTTTGTAATCTTGTCGCATTGCACCATAAGACCTTCAAAATCCAAATCTTGTTGTTGTGTTACGAACGTTGAGAGATTGCTTAGCATAGGATTTTCCAAAAGATGTTTTTTATGATTTTCATCCATCTGTATACTGCGAAGTTTCTCTATCTGATCACCGCTAAGTGTCTCATCGATATAGATGAAGTCATCGCACACTTTTTTGAAAATCGCATTGGTGGTTTGTCTATAAGCACATCCTATGACTCTTTTGCCGTACTCGCTGTACTTTTTAGCTAACGAAGAGAAGCCTCCATCGCCAGAGACGATCACAACGGTGGTGATAAAGGGTTTGGTATGTAAAGTCTCCATCGCATCAATTACCAACTGAATATCGGCTGCATTTTTCGTAGAGCCTTTAGAAAATCCATACATTTGAATCGGCTCAATCCCAAGCTCGGCAATCTCCCATTTGAGTCCTTGAAGCTTTTGATTACTCCAGTCTGCATAGGCTTTTTGAAGTGCAATGGAGTGGATGTTTTTTTCTTTAAGTGCGTTGAGAATGTTTTTGAGTGAAATATCAGAGAGATATTTGAGATTGTATCCCCCGACTAAGTTTTCGATGTCATATAAAACGACTGTATCTTTCATTGTGTTTTCCCCTTTATGTATCATATTTTCTTTTTAGTCTTCTGTCTTGATGATGAGATTGTAATCAATCAACGAGACAGATTTTGGGTTGTTGAGGGGAAAATCTCCACATCAATCATCTCTTTTTGCGAGTCTGATTTGGGCATCTCAAACCACTCTGCCATCTCTTCTGCTTTGTCTAACCCGTTTTGTACTTTCTCGTCGATCCAGTCAAGTCCCTCTTCGACCTGTTCGATGATCTTGTCGCTTTCGCAGTTGTTTTTTTGACACAATCTGTAGAGTCCATAGCCTACGGCTGTAAGGGCGATACTGCCGAATATTTTTTTGATCATTGTGTGTTCCTTTGTGTTGAATTACAAAGGGAAGTATAAACAAGGGGTGCGAAAGGTGAGTTCGTTTTGGAGAAAATTTTTAGATCTTCTCCCACTCAAA
>DYPM01000188.1 GCA_020719895.1 Sulfurovum sp.
GATTCAGAATCTAAGATTGCGGGTCAAGCCCGCAATGACGGGAATGGTCAAGCCCCGCAATGACGGAAACAACGGTTATTTTGATTTTAGGTATATCAAATCTTCATAATATTGACTTTTTAACGCCTCGTCTATATACGTCTGATAGTTATCAATCTTTGGTAGCATCTCAATCCATAAGGGTTTTAATATCGGTAAATAATTTTGGGAGTAGGGGACTGGTGATAATGGTAACATCACCCCATTTTGTCCGTTGTGGCGAGATAGTAATTTACTCCCGCATACGCAAGAGTGCTTTGTTCTTCTTAGGTATATAGGGAAGACGTTGTAGCCTATCCCTGTATCAGTCCCAAGTGTTGCGATAGCTTCAAATCTACCTCTTGTTGCTCTTGCGAGGTAAGCTTCGTTAATCGTTGATCAAAATCAATCCTTGAGAGGTCAAGCGTGCAGAGTTCGTTGATACATATTTCACTCGTCGCCTCAAGATGATCTCTTTGGTCTATCCGAACCCTTACATTGCCGCCGCATAGATGGGTTGTGAGCGGGATGACGCTTACGCCTTTAAAGGCTACTTTGTCAATATTGCGATTGGCTACATCATTTTGAACAATCAAAGCGGGTCTTATTTTGCCAAATTCACTGTTGTATTTTTTACCGAAATTGACGAGATAGATGTCGCCCCGTTTTATCATACCTCTTCTACAACTGTTTCAATTTGCAAAAATTCATCATAGGATGCTTGATCTAAAGCGTTTTTATTTTGCATCAAATAGAGTTCATCTTCAATCTTTTCTTTCACCTTTTCATACAACGCATAAGGCAAAACAACACTTTTGGTGATATGCTTTTTTGCATCTTCCACAAATGTGATGTCAAGAGGCTGTGTAATGTAGGAAGGTTTTTTAATAAAATCACTGGAGTTGATAATGATCATTTTGTTCCTTTTTTATAAATACAGGGCATCTCTAAAAACTATATTTTGGATTGCTTCGGCTTTTACAAAGCCCAGCAAAGACGGGGCTTGTCATTGCGAACGAAGTGAAGCAATCTATGTTTTTAGAGATGCCCTAAATACATTTAATTGAGTCCTCTGATTAAATATAAATTTCACAAGAGCGACCAGTCGCGAGAGCCGTCAGCACGAGGATCTAATTTTGATCTTGCTCAAATTTGAGAATTAATCAGATGGTTTAATTGTACTGCTATAAAATACTATTGTCAAATACTTTTTATTCACGCATCTCCATCGTCTCTATGTGGACGCGAAGACAAGCGAAAATGATTGTAGTTAAGTTTGTGTTGTGACGAGGAGCAAAGCAATCTATGTTTTTAGAGGTTCCCCTAAGTGGGAATACATACACACAAAGCCACATACTGCACAATACTCTCTCCATCTTCCTCTTTTTGTATACTTCACAAAAACAAACACAAGGGAACCTCTAAAAACATAGATCGCTTCACTTTGTTCGCAATGACAAATCCCGTCATTGCGAGGCTTTGTAAAAGCCGAAGCAATCCAAAATGTAGTTTTTAGAGATGCCCATAAGTTGTTTTGTAAAAAGTTCAAATAATCTTTGAGATAGATTTTTATTGGCTAATTGCTCTTTGAAGTACCAAATTGTTTTTTCATCAGGTATTTTATCTCCAAGTTTTAGTCCTAAAAATTGTTTGAATGATGTTCTATCATTGATTTGAAACTCTGTTTGTTCATCACTAA
>DYPM01000189.1 GCA_020719895.1 Sulfurovum sp.
TGCGAACCACACACTACGACAGTCACTCTTCCACAGCAAGCTCTTGTGGGTTCTGCGTGGGTGAGAGGTGAAGTAAATTCAGGCGAATTTATGCCATTTGTAATTGATCTTCAAGCTCACACAAACGGCACAAACGCTTGGGCAAGTCTATACTTTAGTAGAGGCAATGCGTATAAAATGGCGATGCAAGCCGATGCAAATCTCGAAGACAAAACCGCTACACTCAAAATGGGTGACACAAATGGGGTGAAGATGAGCATTCTATACAGCAGCAAAGAAGATGAAAAAAATGTAGCTATGAACTTGACCGACAAAAACGGTACGCCACTTGGACGTTTCAATCTTGACAACAACGAAATCACTTACTCTGATAAGACAAGTGAATCGTTCAATTAATCTGTGAGAATACTTCTTCTCTTTACACTCGCAACGGGGCTTTTTGCCTCGTCGCTTTTTGATATCTTTCTTCCTTCGCACGAACTTCAAACTGCACTTTGGTTTGACTCTACGCCAAATACACTTTCACAGCTTCAAGACAAAAACTACCAAAAAGAAAAAAATGCACGCATTATCGGGGAAATGCAAAGTGTACTACAGACCAAACCCGATGCAACGTGGATTTTTGGCTATTTCAAAGAGAGTCGCACGAGATTTGATGCCAATCCCAATCTCGTGACGCTTTTGGCACAAGATTCCATCAAAGCCTATCAGCTCCAACAAGACGGTACGCTATTGCCACTCAATGGTAAGGGACAAATTTATCTCATCGAAGGTGCATTTCTCAAACGTACGTTTCAAACCAAAAATACAACAGGATTTGTATCAGTAAAGTGTATCAACGGATTAGAGTATTTTGATCTTGATATCAAAGGAGAGGCAAAAAGAGAAGCGGGAGAGACCGATTTTGGACTTGATCTCGTCCATCGCTATTATCAAAAAAACTTGCTCACCAAAAACAACATCTATCGAGAGTTTTCCCCCGACGCATTAGGATATGGCGTGGATGTTGGAATCTCTTATCGATTTGAAGATTTTTATATTGCGACAGGTGTACGCAATATCACAAGCAAAATGGTATGGAAAAATCTCATTGACTACAGTGCAAATGTAAATAGCCAAACCATCTATCGTGGCAAAGATGGCTACAATCACGCACGACCAATGGTGCAAGGAAAATATCAGCCAAAACAAACACTCCAAAACAGACTTCCCAAAGACCGCTACTTCATCGCCCAAACCCACTACAAAAACACGGTGCTTAGTGTTGAATATTTTGACCTTGATAGTGTGGAAGTGTACAGCACTCAATTTCTCTACCAAAATATCGAAGTGGCATACACCTCTAAGCTACACACACTTTCGTTTGGGTATCGCGACGAGCGTTTTTTTCTTTCTCTCTCTACTGATTTTTTAAACTACGATCACTCAAATCAATTACAACTCTCTTTGGGGGAAAATTTCTGATATCAAAAAAAATTGCAAAAAAAGATTGGTTATAATCAACCAAAAAAGGATAATTGATGTTAGCACAAATCTATATGGATCATTACACCGTCGAAGATTATCAACAATGGAAAGGGGATTGGGAGCTTATCTACGGCTCTCCTTATGCAATGTCGCCTTCGCCTATGTTTACCCATCAAAACATCAATATCAAGATTGTTCGTCAGCTTAGTGAACATCTTGATGGTTGTCCAAA
>DYPM01000190.1 GCA_020719895.1 Sulfurovum sp.
ACCGTGGTGAGGTGTTTTTGGTCTTTTTTGTAGAGACAAGAGAGGTCAATAGTCTCTTGCTACTTTATAAGTCGGGTCATCTATCTCATGTGTGCAGTATTTGCCCGCATCTTTGAGTGCTTGTATGCAGTCATCGCTTAGATGTCTGAGTCTAATAGATTTCCCCTCTTCTATGTATTGTTTCGTGATTTTGTCTATGGACTCAACGCCGCTTGAGTCCATGACTCTTGAGTTGCTAAAGTCTATGACTACACTTTGTGGGTCGTTTGCTGGAGTAAATATCTCGTTTGCAAACTGTGTCGCTGATCCAAAAAATAACGGTCCATCAAGCTCATATACTTTTGTACCATCTGCTTCTATGTGTACTCTTGAGACTATTTTGGCATGTTCCCACGCAAACACAAGTGCTGAAATGATAACACCAAAAATGACAGCGATAGCAAGATCGGCAAATATTGTGATGACGGTGACACTGATAAGTATGATGGCATCGGCTCTTTTCATCCTTTTTAGTCTGCTTATACTTGCCCACTCAAATGTTTCTATGGAGACCATAAACATAATACCAACCAACGCTGCTATGGCTATTTGAGAGATGATATCTGAGATACTCACCACAAAGACGATAACCAAAATTGCAGCAGTCATAGAGGAGAGACGCGTCAAACCGCCTGATGTGAAGTTGATAATTGATTGACCTATCATCGCACATCCAGGCATTGCACCAAAAAATCCACAAAGTGTATTTCCAGCACCTTGTGCGATGCACTCTTTGTTTGCACTTCCTCTCTTGCCACCCATTTCATCCAATACGGAGAGTGTCAAAAGTGACTCAATCAGTCCGACCATTGCGACGATAAAAGCATACGGCGTGATAATGATCAGTGTTTCGAGATTGAGAGGTATATTTGGCAAATGCAATGACGGCAAAGAGCCACCTATATTTGTCAAATCGCCTACTTGCTTGGTGTTTAGATCACCAAATATTACTACAAAAGTGATAGTCACGATAGCCACAAGTCCAGCGGGAACTGCTTTTGTCACTTTTGGCAAAAAAAACATAATCGCCATTGTGATAGCGACGAGAATGTACATCGTCGCCCCTTCACCTTCAAACATTTTGAATTGACTCATACCGATGACGATAGCAAGACCATTTACGAAACCAAAAATAGCAGGTTGAGGAACAAGACGGATAAATTTGCCAAATTTCAACACGCCAAAAGCAATTTGAATCACTCCTGCTAAAATAGCTGTTGCGAGTATATACTCCAATCCATGCGTCATAGCAAGAGAGGCAAGCACAACGACAACCGCACCCGTTGCACCGCTTATCATCCCAGGTTTGCCACCTATGAGAGCCGTCACAAGTCCAAGTATAAAGACTGTATAAAGTCCGACAATAGGACTAAGACCTGCGACAAATGAGAATGCTATCGCCTCGGGAATAAGAGCGATGGCTACGACAGTACCCGATAAGAGGTCATTTTTTGTGTTTGAAGTATCGTAATTTTTGAGTGTGAACATGATTTGCCTTTTTGTTTGTATCGTAGTGTTGTTTGATTTGTTGTATTGCCATTTATTCTAAAAGTCGTAAAAAAGCGTTGATTTTACGAATTGTAACGCATAGTTTTGTTGTAGTGTCTGATAGGCATTATAATTTGAAGTTTTAAAATATGGGAACCTCTAAAAACCC
>DYPM01000071.1:0-3406 GCA_020719895.1 Sulfurovum sp.
CTACACTCTTTATCAAACTTATGATTACCGCTCGTCAGCGTTTTTGCCTCTTGAGAATTTAAAGGTCAAATTCAAGCCCATTGTCCGTGAGAATATGGGTGATAGATTTGACACATCTTTTAAATCCTTTTTTGGTTTAAAGATTTTAGTTGATTGTTGTTTGTCTATCTCTTGTATTTATGAAATTAGGCAACTAAACAAAAGTGAAACTGGACAGATTTTAATTTAAAAAAAGATAATTTCAGAATTATTTAAGAGTAGAGATATAGCCTGCAACTGCTTTAATCTGTGCATCATCAAGACCAACCACTTGGGTTTTCATAATACCGCCCATTCCTGAAACATTACGAGTTCCTACTTTGTACTCTTTGATTTTTGCCTCAAGATCAGATGCTTTTTGTCCTGCGATGATTTCAGATTTTCCCATAGCTTTAATCTCGCCTTTAGCACCATGACAAGCAGTACATTTTGCAAAAAGTGCTACTACTGCTTCGTTGTTGGCACTTTTTTCTGTCGCATTAGACTCTGTTGTGTTTGCTTCAGTTGTACCTGTAGTGTTTTGCTCTACTATAGTTTTGTTGGTATCTACTACTGCTTTTGTAGTATTGGCTTTACTTTGTACTTTTGGCTCTTCTTTTTTGACCGCTACTGTAGGTTGACTTACTGTTTGTGTTTGTTCAACTGCTTTGGCTACCTCTTTTTTCTCTTCACTACAACCATTCACTAATAATACAGTCGCAACCATTGATACTAAAATCATCTTTTTCATTCGACAACTCCTTAAATTTTTTGTGGACGCGATTATACTTCAATATGCTAAATATTTTTTGGATTTATGATTAGTTCTTTATTGAGAAGTTTAATCCAAAGTTGTGGATCACTCCACTCCAAAATCACCTGCTTAGAAAATCTAATCTCCTCAAGCATAATTTCTCCCATCTTTTGACTATATGCATCTTCTTTAAAACCTTGTGCGTATCCTGTTTCGGTCTCATGCACGATGATGCTATGGAGTGTGACATTTTGTTCACCATTTTGCATCACTGTAGTCTCAAGAATACGTTCAACAATCAGATAAATCACACGACTAAACTGTTCTGCTGAAGGAGAAACGGGAAGCTCTACCCAGCGTGAACTGTGATTTTTCATCGCACCAAGATAAACAGGATCATCTTTGCTCCACAAAGTGATCGCATGATCAAAACTATCAATCATCTCTTTGATATAAAGCTTCGTAAGACCAAAATCATAAACCATCTGTCCATTATCTAAACAATCCGACTCCAATATCACTTCTACTTTATAAGAGTGTCCGTGAATGTTTTGGCTACAACGCTGTGTACTACATCCGCGTACAATATGAGCATTTTCAAATTTAAAGAGTTTACGTATTATCATTTTATTCCCTTCTATAAGATCTCAATTCATCAAACACCCTCGGTTTTATCATAAACTCGAATATGCAACCTATCGCTATAAAGAAAATTATGTTTCATACAAAAACCAAATACCGCTTTATCGTTTGTTTCAATCAAGTCACGACACCCTCCCACAGGCATACAATACACCACTACACCAGAAAGTGTCTCGCAAATCTCTCTAATCTCTTCTATCGCACTACTCTCTACTAATGTTTTATCAATCGTAAATTTCAAAAATAACTCTTTGGCATTGTCTTGAATCAAACGTAACGCTTCGGGTACGATACGTTTAGATTTTGGTTCACCAGAATTAGAAAGCTTAATAGAAAGTGCAAAAATACATGACGCGTAGAAAGGATAGCGATCAAAATCTATTTTTACTGTGCCATTGGATTCAAATGTAACCTTCACATTAGACTCCACAAGCCACTTCACTACACCACAAAAACTCTCTTCATGATGATAAAGCAACGGTTCGCCACCAGTAATCACCACATGTGGAATATACCCAATCATTTTAAAACGCTCTTTAAGTGTCTCAATCAAATCCGAAGCATAAAGCACTTTGCTCCATCGCGATACAAACCCTTTATCGACTGCAAAAAAAGTATCACACCCAAAACGAATCTCTCCATTCACCTCATAAGACGCACCAAATCCTGGACAATGAAGATTGCATCCTGCTGTACGCAAAAAATAAGAAGGTGTGCCTGCGTATTTTCCTTCTCCTTGAATGGAAAAAAACTGTTCACTCAAATAAAACACACAATATCCTCAGAACAGGATACACACAACCTCATCTCATCCTCCAGTTTGATAAAATGCACGTTTTGAAATCTCTCTGTCGGCAAGCTCATCTTCGCTCCATCGGTTCTCTTTTGGCTTATTGCGTAACACCTCTGTCAAAATCTCTGTTGCTTTGGAGATATTTCCTGCTTTCACCGCGTCAGCAATACTAAGAGCCTCATCAAAATAGAGACACGGAATCAAAAACCCTTCAGCAGTGAGACGAATACGGTTGCAATTTTCACAAAAATCATGTTTATGCGGATCTATAAGCCCAAACTCATATCCGTTTTCTAATCTATAATTAAAAGAAGGACTTGCTCCTTCGCGTCCCAATGCTTTGATGATATGCTTCTCTTTTATTTTTGTCAAAATCTCACGTCCGTGCATTCCGCTTAGTGAGCTATCGGCGTGTGTATTTTCCATATATTCAATAAATCGTACTTTTATCTGTCTCTTTATGCAAAAATCAAGAATATCATTGATTTCATTTTCATTGATATTTTTGAGTGGCACCATATTGATTTTTACGTTCAACCCTGTTTTAATTGCTTCATTGATTCCCTCAAGAACTTGAGCTAAAACATCTTTGCCTGCAATTTTTGCGGCAACATCTGATTTGAGTGAATCAAGCGAGATATTAAGTCGTTTGAGTCCTGCGTCTTTGAGTCGTTTGGCAGTTTGTGGCAAAAGATAGCCATTGGTCGTCAAAGCAAGATCTATATTTGGTCTATAGTCACTTATCGTTTTGATAAAGGTATCGAGATTTTCACGTAAAAGTGGTTCGCCACCTGTGATTCTGATCTTATTGACACCTTCATCAATCGCTACTTTGACAAACATAAACAACTCTTCAAAAGTGAGAAGATTCTCTTTAGGTACCCACGAAAATGGTTTTTCAGGCATACAATATTGACATCTAAAATTACAACGCTCCGTGACCGAAATACGCAGATAATTTACATGGCGTCCGTGTCCATCTACTAACATTTTATTCCATTCATAGGGTTTTGATTGAGCAAACCCTTTTTTTAAAGTTGGCTGAGAATATCAAAATGTAGATAAAAAATAACTTCATATTAAATAAAGGGAATCTCTAAAAACTACATTTTGTCATTGCGGGCTTGACCCGCAATCTCTTGTTTGAGGATAAAAAGATGCCAAATCAAGTTTGGTATGACGGTTTTTAGAGATGCTCT
>DYPM01000071.1:3506-9382 GCA_020719895.1 Sulfurovum sp.
TGAGGATAAAAAGATGCCAAATCAAGTTTGGTATGACGGTTTTTAGAGATGCTCTAAAAATAAAAAGAGTAGAAGTGGAGTGAAAATCAAAAAAGAAAAATCTTTGATTTGCGTCACATAAGAAGAAGGTATAAAAAATAATCTTAATAGAGAGAGTCCAAATGATAGAACTCTCTTAAAAAAGGATAGGTCACAAAAGCAATCTTTAGAATAACTCATTTTTTGGCTTTACCAAAAACTTGAGCATTCATAAAACAAATTATATTAGAGTTCTTGCAGAACTCAAAATAACGCCTAACGGACATTATTGTTTGTCTTTTGAAAAAAACTTGCCGTTTAGGCAACTTTATTTTCAAAAGATTGCTAACGCTAAGTTGTCTTCAGCGTGAGAGCTCACGCACTTTGTGCTTGGAGTTCTTGTTTTGCAAGAAGTCTATTTAGTGAACCTCTCTCCATGTCTCTTTTTTCCATAGATAAGCAAGTACAGCAAAAACAACAAAGAACAAAATCACCCAAGGACCAATCGCTTCTCTTGCAGGTTTACTTGGATCGCCAATCATAGTCAAATACGCTGTCACTTTTTCATATCCCTCTTTGGAGAGACCAACTCGTGGCATTGAGGTTCCAGCAAGTTGTGATTGTGGATTTTCGACAAATGTCTCAAGGAAATGTTCGCTTCTTGCTCTAATAATCATAGAGAGATCAGGAGGCAATTTGCCCATATATCCTTTGACTGCTGCTTGCTCATCCAATACTTTGATTTGATGTGCTAACTCATCTTTTTTCTCTTTAAAGAAAGGAGTTTTGCCAAGTTGCGTCCATTTGGCATAACGCATCTCGTGACATCTACCACACGCCTCTGCGTACGCCTCTTTTGGTGTAACTTCACCTGCTTTTTTGGTAAGAAGATAGGCTACTACGTCGGCTATCTGCTGTGGCTCTGTGACCATTGTTTTGATACTTCCCATTGGATGCATCATCGTATCGGCAAACTTATGATCTGTATTCATCGCGACTGCGGGATCTTTAATCAATGCTATCAAATAATTTTTGTCATATAAGGCACCAGTATGCTCAAGACTTGGTGGCGTAACACCACCCATATTCACGGCACCTTCCATATGACAACCCATACACATAGCATAAACCGCTTCTCCGCTTGTTGCATCACCTTTGAGTGTTGCGATTTTTGCTACATCTGCCCAATAGGCTTTTTTCATCTCTTTTTTGGCATCAACAGTCTCTTCGATATCTGCTGTGCCATCATAAACAAACTCATGACCTTCTACATGCTTGTGCATTTGTGAGTGGGCGAACGGCTCGACACCCCAATAGGTGACAAGCGTAAAGAAAACAACAATTCCTAATATTTTAAACTCTCTCATCGATCCGACTCCTTATAGCTTTTTTTCTTTGAGGGTAACAACAACAAGTGCTGGTCCAAGAAGCAAGAAAACAATCGCAGCAACCAAACCAAGATCATTAAAAATACCCTGTGGTGGGAGTTTACCAAGAATCGTCAAGATGATCATATCTACGATAAATACCCAAAACCAAATTTTAAAGAGTCCTCTTTTGTGTGCTGGAGCAACATTTGGACTTCTATCAATGAACGGCAAGAAAAAGAGTGCTACTTGCGCAATACCAAATGCTATAAGTCCAATGTCTTTGCTAAATGGTCTAAGAATCTCATAACTCCAAAGGAAGTACCACTCAGGATAGATGTGTGGTGGTGTTTTGAGTCCATCTGCGGTGTCAAAGTTGACTGGATCCATAGCAAATTCAAAATGGAAGAAAACAAGATAGAAAAAGAGTACAAAATAGATACCAAGCACAAACACATCTTTACTCAAAAAGACAGGATTAAAAGGAATCACTTTTGACTCTTTTTTCTTGCCTTCTTTGTAAAGTTTTGCTGCTTCATCAAAATCAATCTCTTCGCCCTCTTGATTATTGACGTGCGGTATACGAAGCGTACCAAAATGGAACACGATAAGACCAATAATCACCAATGGCAAAAGAAATACATGAAGCATAAAGAAACGTGTCAAAAATGCATCACCAGGAACATAATCTCCACGAATCCACTCAACCAATCCATACGCTTCAAGTGAACCGCCCGAGAAAAGATTGGTGATAACCATACCTGCCCAGTAACTCATTTGACCCCACGGGAGCATATATCCAGAAAAGGCTTCAGCAGAAAAAGTCACAAAAAGCAACATTCCTGAAATCCAGATCATCTCTCTGCCCTTTTTGTAAGAACCATAGTAGATACCTGTAAACATATGAATGTAGATAATCAAAAAGACTACCGATGCAGCCACACCGTGAATATGTCTCCAAAGCCATCCATAACCCACTTCAGTCATAATAGTGTAATTCACAGAATCAAAGGCCGTAGCAACATCAGGTTTGTAGTACATCAAAAGAAAAATACCACTAATAAGTAACAATCCAAATGTTACCGCCAAAACTAATCCCATCGCCCAAAGAAAGTTGATATCTTTTGGAATCCAATACTCAGTCGAGAGAACACGCTGAAGGGTATTGATCGCCAAACGCTGATCTAACCACTCGTGTACACTTTTTGCTTTTTCAAATTTTGCCATGCTTTACTCCTTTACGCGATGATGCCAGCGGCTTTCATTTTCAAAAACTCCGACCCTTCTTCACCAAGTACAAGCGTTGTACCATTGACTTTAAAAGGAGGAATCTCCAACGGACTTGGCGGAGGACCAAAAGTTTGATGTCCTGAACTATCAAACTCACCTCCGTGACATGCACACTTAAATTTTTTTTCATCTGAAATATATGCTGGAATACATCCAAGGTGCGTACAAAGACCGATAGAAATATGAAATCTATCAGAGCCGACGATGACATCTCTATCGTCTGGTTTCATATCTTTGCTTTTTTTGAGTACAAAGATAGGTTTTCCTCTCCACTTCTCTATATTGAGTACATTTTCTTCTGCGCCACTAAGATCAATAGTAGTAAAACCTGCTGCTTTGACACTTGGTAATGGATCCCAAGTTCTTTTGACCGCATATAATGCACCAAGACCGCCTAATGCCGTGAAGCCTCCAAGAGCCAATCCCATTAAGTTTCTACGATCGTGTTCGTTTTTCTTCATTACTATCCTTTCTTTAATCGATGGTATAATTATGCATTATAGGAAGATGGTATTAAAATGGATGCGAAAATCGCATAATTGTGATGTAGTTTTGGAGTATGTTACTATCAGTAAATTAGGATAATTAATATCCTAATTTCAATATTAATGTATTGTTCTAAAAAATTATTTGTTGCAATGTTCCAAAAGCATTCCATCTTTTATCGCTTCCATAGTCTCTTTCCCAATAAGCTTTTCAACAATTGCCAATCCAAAACAAGTCGCTGTACCAGGACCTCTCGAGGTCATAATGTTGTCATCAGTCACGACTTGCATGTCTTCGCGATAACCATTATGATTGATCTCGTCTTTGGCAGTAGGATAACAGGTATAACTCTCACCCAGCACGCCCGCTTGTTTGAGAACATACGGTGCAGCACAAATTGCTCCGATCATTTTAGAGAGTTTAAACTGTTGCAACAACGCAATCACTTGATGGTTTTGAGCCAACGCATAAGTACCGCCCCAGCCACCCGGAAGTACAATCATATCATACGCATCGACTTCGACCTGATCTAAAAACAGATCAGTGCGAATCTCTATTTTGTTTGCACCACACACCAATCTTTCATTGTTGATGGTGACAATATCCACTTCAATACCACCGCGTCGCATCACATCAATCAATGCTACCGCCTCCAACTCTTCAAAACCAGTTGCTATCAACACGACCACTTTTGCCATAATTTATCCTTTAGAGTTCTTTCAGAACTTAAAATAACGCCTAATGAACAAGTCCATTAGGCTACGCTAACGCTAAGTTGTCTTCAGTAGACGGCTCACGCACCTTGTGCTTGAACTTCTTGTTTTACAAGAATTCTTTTATCTTTCATAAGATATACGCACTTTTGCATACATTCCTGGGAAAATACTATCGTTTGTTTTGTCAAAATGAACACGCATATTGATTTTGTGAGTCATTGGATTGGCATCGGGAATAATCGCTTTTACTGTCCCTTGCGTTTTGTATTCAAGTGAAGGAATCTCCACTTTTACTTTCTGTCCTATTTTTACTTTGGAAAGAATATTTTCTGAAATATCCACATCCACCTCAAGATTGTCAATATCAATCAACATAATAGTGAGCATTCCTGGCATCACCATATCTCCAACTTTAATGTTTCTTTTTACCACCACACCATCAGAAGGTGCTTTCATCTTGAGATAATTATAAACCGTAGAGAGTTGTTTTGCTTTTTCAGATGACTGCTTTACCATGACTTGGGCTGACTCCAACATCGCATTGATATTTGTTGCTTGTGTCTCCATATCGTCCAAATCCATTCCAAAAGGAATATTCTTTTTGTTTTTGAGCTGACTCTTTTTTTCATTGATATTATTGAGTTTATCACGCCAATACTCTACAGTAATCTTCGCTTGCTCAAGCATCAAATCTGCTTGAGTTTTGAGTATATCAAACTCCGCTGACTCAATTTCATAAAGATCATCTTCTCTTTTTACTTTATCACCGAGCTTTACATAAACCTCTTTGACATATCCCATATATCGACTTCCAATCATCTTTTGACCGTCCGATACTACCGTTCCAGTCAAAGCAATTTCACCTCCAGCAAAAAGCGTAGTGACAAAAAATACACCCCAAACAATCAATCTCATCAATAATCCACCTTCGTAATTAATTTAAAAATACTATCTATATCTATACACTTTGAAGACAAAAAATGCTACAAAATGCTTTAAACCAAACTATTAATATTCTATCTAAAAAAATATCTTAAACCATTATATCTCTCAATTACAACATAAAATAGTCATCCCAATAAAAAACAAACACACACACTTATAAGCATAATATTTAAAAAAACTATACTTTTAAATAAATAAATTAGATTATTTATTTTATTAAATTATTTTATTATTTTATTAAATTTAAGTATTGATTTAAATAAAGAGTGATACTATTGAACTGCATCACAACAAATTAAAAGGAAATGACAATGCAAAAATTAGTAATCTCGTGTGTAGCCGCAACAGCAATCTTAACCGTAAACCTTCAAGCAGATTTTAGCTTTGGAGACATGTTCAAGGATATGAAAGATGCCGTAACATCTGTAAGTAAAGACGCAAAAGATAGCGTTGTAGCAATGAAAGACGGTGCCGTCGAAACAAGTAAGAGTGCAGAAAGAACTGTTTCTAATGTAAGCAAAGATGCAAAAGATGCTACAACAGAGATGTCTGATGACCTCAAAACTGCTGAAGTTGCAACAAGCAATGACACAACAAACTCAATCAACACTACAACAAATAACATCAAAGACTCTACTGTTAAAGTTTCAGATGACCTAAGAGCAGCAGAAATTGCAACAAGCAATGACACAAAAGACTCAATCAAAACTGTGTCTAACGACTCTACAAGCTCTGTAAAAACAGTATCTAACGACTCAAGAGACTCTGTAAAATCTGTATCAGAAAATGTAAATGACTCTACAAAAACAATCTCTAACGACTCTACAAGCTCTGTAAAAACAGTATCTAACGACTCAAGAGACTCTGTAAAATCTGTATCAGAAAATGCAAATGACTCTACAAAAACAATCTCTAACGATGCGACAAATTCTGTAAAAACTGTTTCAAATAGTGCAAACGATGCAACAAAAACAATCTCTAACGATGCAACAACTTCTCTAAAAACTGTTTCTGATGATGCTACAAGCTCTGTCAAAACTGTATCTAATGACTC
>DYPM01000072.1:0-1247 GCA_020719895.1 Sulfurovum sp.
GGGATTTGTCATTGCGAACGAAGTGAAGCAATCTATGTTTTTAGAGGTTCCCAAAAGTCAAATGAATGCAAAATAGTAACAATCTTTTTTCTTTACTCTCCAAACAAATAGACACTCGCAATGATTCAAAATTATCTAAGTTATAATCAGAGCAATTTTTTAGAGGAGTCTATGATGTTATCTATAGAGATAAAAGCATTTTTTTTTAATGCATTGACAGATTATTTGCCATACTACAAACAGTTTCATTTCAAACTTACAGAGGAGACGACTACCAAATCGCTCTTAGAGATGATCCATTCTCAAAATGAAAATTTCCACTATCCCAAAGAAAATTTGGTCTTCAAAATCAATGGTTGCGTTGTGACTGGTATCGAAACTCTGGGAGAGATTACAGCATCATTGGGAGATGCGTTACAAATTGATTCTGTAAATAGTTACCGTTCAGTACTTGGATTGTGCATTAATGATAATGACTTTATCGAGAGCTATGCACTTCTTGCACCTTATTGTAGTGATGAAGATCTTACATATTATAAGAGTCTCTATCCACTTCACTATGCTTCAGAAACATTGAATTACAATCGTAAATATATCGGTGATGCGATTTTGATTTTGGCTCATAGATTGATTATAAATCAATCAGAACACAAAGAGGAGATACTACACATTATCACTACAGCAGAATCTGGATTGTTTGATTGTGAATATGAAAACAATCTTTTTATTGCACAAGATCACCACAAAACAATAGAATCTCTCAAAGCGATGGCAATAGAACAAAAATCCCCTTCTCTATGTGATGTTGTATTGCAAAAACTATTTGGAGCCAACACCTCAAATACAAATCAACCCGAAGTGACTTACCATATCAAAAGAGAAGTTGAAAGCATAGAAGGCGAAAATATCGTCTATTACAATGGCAACAATACACTCAAAAACGAAATGACAAAAATGACAAATGAGATTCTCAAAGCAGGAGGCAATCCAATCAGCTTTAATTTTTCAAACAAACGTTCAGGTGTGACACTTCTCAAAAACAATAAAACATTGACATATACCAAAGCAGGAAGAATTCTACTCGACGCAATCGATAATGGTGCAGAAACAATGATTGTGGAGCGTGATGAAGACTATGAGCTTTTTACAAATCATCGCAAATCAATCGAATGTATTGTCAATCGTGACATTCCGCTTCGTTTTATTCTCGCCACAGATCTTCGTATCGCCAACCTAAATAGATCTAT
>DYPM01000072.1:1347-5663 GCA_020719895.1 Sulfurovum sp.
CTATATAAAAATGATCAAAAATTAGGGAAACCCTAAAAACTCCATTTTTGTCATTGCGGGCTTGATCCGCAATCTCCTTGTTTGAGGGTATAACAGATGCCAAATCAAGTTTAGCATGACAGTTTTTAAGATGTCCATTACGCAGATAAGTAACACGCCTTTTTGGTGTGTAGTTTTGCTTCTTTTTTTTCCAAAGAATTAATAATCGAACGCTATAATGAAAACAATTTTATCATTTCAAAGGACCTGTGCAGTATGAGCAATAACACCAATGTTAGAATCTACGAATATGATGCGGTCATTGTCGGTGCAGGACTTGCAGGACTTGCAGCGGCCAAAGAGTTAACTGAAGCAGGAAAAAGAACTGCCGTTATTACTAAGCTTCATCCACTCCGCTCTCACTCAGGAGCAGCACAAGGTGGTATCAATGCTGCTTTGGGAGCTGAAGACTCCACAGAACTTCATGAATTTGACACCGTCAAAGGTTCAGATTATTTAGCTGATCAAGATGCTGTCGAATTGATGTGCACAAAAGCACCAGAAACGATTCGGTGGGCTGAACACATGGGAGCAGCTTTTTCAAGAGATGCAGAGGGAAATATTGCAATTCGTCCTTTTGGTGGACAAAGTAAACCTCGAGCCTGTTATGCAAAAGACCGAACAGGTCTTGCGGTACTTCAAGCGATTTACGAGCAAGCATTTCGTGCAGGTATTGAAGTGTTTGATGAGTGGTATGTCGCTGATTTACTTTATAAAAACGACAAAGTATATGGTGTTTCGGCGTACAATATACGCAACAGTGAACCAGCGATATTTAATGCAAAAGTAGTGATGTTTGCTACGGGCGGACACGCAAGAGCATTTAGATTTAACTCCAATGCACACGCAAACACAGGTGACTCTCTCTCTATAGTAGCACGTCACGGTTTGCCACTTGAGGATATGGAGTTTGTACAGTTTCACCCAAGCGGACTTGGTGGCTCTGGCGTACTTATCTCTGAAGCAGCACGTGGTGAAGGTGGACGACTTTTTAATGCACTTGGTGAACGGTTTATGACCAAATATGCTCCAAATGCAATGGAACTTGCCTCTCGTGATGTTGTATCAAGAGCAATTATGCAAGAGGTAAGAGAAGGACGTGGTGTTGGTAAAGACAAACAATCGGTTAATATTGATCTTACGCATCTTGACCCACAAATTATTCTTACAAGACTTCCTGAACTTAGAGAGTTGGCAATCGCTTTTCAAGGGCAAGATATGCTCAAAGAGCCAATTCATATCTCAGCAACAGCACACTACTCGATGGGTGGAATTCCGACTACTATCAACTGCGAAGTACGCAAAAATCCAATCCAAACAGTGGAAGGATTTTATGCAGCAGGTGAGTGTAGCTGTGTATCTGTACACGGTGCGAATCGTTTGGGTGCGAACTCTGTCCTTGAAGCATTACTTTTTGGACGACACGCTGGTGAAAATATGGTCAAAAAGCTCAATGAAGGCATCAAACTCAAAAAAGCAACCAAAGAAGATGCTAACCAGATGCTTGAAGAGATACGTCGTATCAAAACCTCTAACGGAAACGAGAGAGTTAGTGCTTTAAGAGCAGAACTTCAAGCTGGAATGACCGAAAAAGCAGGTGTTTTTAGAACCAAAATATCATTAGAAGAGCAACTTTCACATATAAATGCTCTACTTCAAAGATTTAAAAACATTCGTATCGATGACAAATCCAATACTTTCAACACCGATTTACAAGAAGCGATAGAATTAGGACACATGCTTGAGTTTTCCAAATTTATCGTTTATGGTGCATTGATTCGTGAAGAGAGTCGAGGTGCACACTTTAGAGAAGATTTCCCAAAACGTAATGATGAGAAGTTCCTCAAACACACCTATGCTTATATGGACAACGAGTTCAATATCACCCATGAGTGGGGCGATGTAGTCATTACAAAGTTCGAACCAAAAGAAAGATCGTACTAAGGGATAGAGAATGAAATTTAACAACGAAACTAGAAAAGTAACGATAAAAGCATTCCGATTTAATGCAGAGACGGACTACCTTCCTTATATCAAACAGTACGAATTGGAAGTTGGAAAAGATGATTTGGTGCTTGATCTTATGAATCGTATCAAGTGGGAACATGATGGCTCATTCTCTTATAGACGCTCTTGCAGACATGGTATCTGCGGTGCGTGCGGTATCAAAGTCAATGGCAAACCTGTACTTGCTTGCAAACAAAACGCGATTGAGCTTCTTGATATGTTTGATAATGATATTACGCTTGAGCCACAAAGCAAAAAACGTGTAATCAAAGATATGATTATCGACAAAAAAGATTTTTGGGAAAAACATGCAAAGGTGAAACCTTATGTCGTTGCCAATGTAGAATCGCATCCTACAAAAGAGACCAAACAATCCATTGAAGCGTTTGATGCACTTCTTAATTCTGATCTCTGTATTCAGTGTGGCAACTGTCACTACGCCTGTCCTTCACTTGAAGCCAATCCTGACTTTCTTGGGCCAGCAGCATTGAATGCAGCGTATAGATTTAGCATCGATACACGCGACAATGCAAGCGAAGAGCGTCTTAAACTCACTTCAAAGCCAAATATAGGCGTTTGGGATTGCGTGAAGTGTTTTGAGTGTGCACAAGCATGTCCAAAAGATATCAATCCTATTGAGAAGATCACAAAACTTCACAATATGCAGTTTGAGTATGGTATCGCTGAACGTAATATCGCAACAAAACACGCCGAAGGGTTTGTAAGAAGTATGAAAAAACATGGATTCCTTGATGAAGCAGATATTGTTGTCTACTCCGAAGGGTATTTGGGAATGTACAAACACCTCAAAACCGCCTACAAAATGATGAAAGCAGGCAAAATTCACTTCACTGATGGATTGCCATTTGTAGATAATGTGCCAAAATCAAAAAATCTTTCAGAGATTCAGAAACTCATCAAAATCTCTCAAACCAATAAACTCTAAGGAGACACACAATGAGTCAACTTAAATATGCACTATTTACAGGATGTACCGCCAAACAATCCACGCCCGAACTTCTCTCCTCTACTCTTGCTGTAGCAGATAAACTGGGTATTGAGATTACGATTCTTGAAGAAGCAAGCTGTTGTGGCGCAAGTCATTTGCAAGATTTTGATGCGTTTCTTGCACACGTTCTCAATGCAAGAAACATCTGTTATGCAGAGAAATTGGGTCTGACGATGATCACTATCTGTAACACCTGCCAACTCAACTCTGCTTTGACAAAACACGCTCTCGATAGTGATCCGCTCCTCAAAGCTCGTATCAATGAAAAACTTGCAGAAGTAGGTTTGGAGTATAAAGGAAGTAGTGAAATTAAACACTTTCTTTATGTACTCATCGATGAATATGGACTTGATAAGATTCAAGAAAAAGTAGTCACGCCACTTAGCAAATTTAATATCGCACCATTTTATGGATGTCACAATATTCGCCCTTCAGAACTTCACGAATCAAGCAACGGTCACGAAAATCCTTATGCACCAACTTCGCTTGATAGACTTATCGTTGCTCTTGAGGGCAAGCCTGTCGATTATCAAAGTAAAAACAAATGTTGTGGATTCCACGTCGAACTTCAAGCCAATCACACCTCTGAAATTCTTGCTGGAAATGCTCTTGTCGATGCGATCGACAACAAAGCCGATATGATGGTGACACCTTGTCCTCTTTGTCACCTCAAAATGGATACTTATCAAGACTCCATTGGCGAATTGATGGGACGTGATATCGAAATTCCTGTACTTCATATGCCACAAATGGTAGCACTTGCATTGGGTGCTACAGAAGAGGAGATTGGACTTAAATACCATGTCTCCAAAGCCAAATCCATCTATAGCAATGCTAAAGCTTTATAGTTTTTATCTCTCTTTTTTTGTATTGAACCATCTGAATAATTCTCAAATTTTGAGCAATCTCAAAATTAGGTCTTCATCAGACGACTCTATCGATTGGTCGCTCTTATGAGATTTATATTTATTCAGAGGTTTCTATTTTTTGTTTCTGCTTTTGCAATACTTCTTTCAGGGTGTTGCTGTATTACAAAAAGAGTTGAACCAAGAGTGATAGATATGGATCAAAACCAAACAGGATATTGTCCTTTTGATCCAAAAGTGCTTGAATTTACATCAGAAAAAAACGACTCTCTTTTGTATCCCACAAAAGATCCCATTCAAGAGATAAATCAAAACACAACAGAATCCTACGACGAGTATCTTAAAAAATCACGAAGTTTAGGACAAAAAAACTCTTTTAGATTCAATCTATTTGA
>DYPM01000072.1:5763-9271 GCA_020719895.1 Sulfurovum sp.
AATTTTAAAAAGGACGTATGTATGAAAAAATGGATTCTCTTATCTTTGCTTTTGTTTTTGGGGGTTGCTGATAGTTTTGAGCTTCCAAAACAGATGAAACCGTGGAAAAACAAAATAGAGACACTCACTCCTTTTGAGCAGAGTGTTGTAGTAAACAAAAATACCGAAACAGCCTTTAGCGGTGAATATCTCTACACCAAAGAGCTTGGAGTCTATCGATGCAAGGTGTGCGATACGCCACTCTACAAATCTCATCATAAATTTGAGTCTCATTGTGGCTGGCCAAGCTTTGATGATGCGATAAAAGGAGCAATCAAAGAGATACCCGACAAAGATGGAATGAGAGTCGAGATAGTGTGTACCAATTGTAATGCACATTTGGGTCATATCTTTCGTGGAGAAGGATTGACTTCAAAAAATATTCGACATTGTGTAAACTCCGTCTCGCTTACTCTTGATACAACCACACAAAAAAATGAGAGCAATACAACACTCCAAAAAGCCTATTTTTCAGGCGGATGTTTTTGGGGAGTCGAGTATTATATGGAGCAAATTGAAGGTGTATTGAGTGTTGTTTCTGGATTTATGGGAGGTCGCACTGCCAATCCAAGTTATCATGATGTTGTTCGCAAAAAAACAGGACATTTAGAGACCGTAGAAGTGACGTATGATTCTACCAAAACAAATTATGAGGCTATCGCAAAAACCTTTTTTGAGATTCATGATCCAACACAAACCAATGGACAAGGTCCTGATGTTGGCGAACAGTACCACTCCGCAGTGTTTGTCTCAACGCCACAAGAGCGTCAAACCATAGAGAGTCTCATCGCAACACTTCGCCATCGAGGTTATGATGTAGCGACAAAAATATATGACTCAAAGCCTTTTTATCCTGCTGAAGACTACCATCAAGACTACTATCAGCACAAAGGCACACTCCCTTATTGTCACACTCGCATCAAACGTTTTGGAGAGTAAAACATGGAAAATATGATCAAACCCTCACACTATGCCAAAAAACACAACCTCTCCAAAGAAGAGGTTTATATACAAATCAAACAAGGGCTTTTGCCATTCAAAACGATAGAGGGACAAACCTATATTCTTGAAGATGCGATAACAGAACAAAAAGAACCAACGACTCTATTGCCCGTTGATATACAAAATGTCACGTTTGTTACTCCAAAACCTACAATCACAGAGTGCGAAAAACTTCTTGAAGCCAAAAATGAGACTATTGAGATTCTCAAAACTGCACTCAATAGTCTCAAAGAGAGCAATCAACAGCTTTTGGAGACTATCAAAGAGGAGTTTGAACTACTCAAAATCACACTTGACACAATGCAACAACACGACTCTTTCCAAAAAACAATTACTCAACAAAAACAAGCAAAAAGACTTGAGTCGTGGATCTCCACACGAAACACAGAGATACTCTAAAAAATGCACCCTACTTTTACACACGGAGTTGTTCTTACAGGCGGTATTGCCACAGGTAAAAGTAGTGTTGCTACACTTTTGGCAGATGCGGGATTTGAGATTATCGATGCTGATACGATCGCTCACACTGTATTGAACTCTCACATTTTAGAGACTGTTGCTTTATTTGGTAACGATATGGTCGTCGATGGAAAAGTAGATCGTAAACGGCTTGGAAATATAGTGTTTTCAGACCAAAAAGCAAAAAAACAACTCGAACAGTTGGTGCATCCGATTATCCATCAAGAGATTATCAATCAAGCAACACAATTGGAAAATCAAAATCGCACCTATTTTGTAGATATTCCACTCTTTTTTGAGACGCGTCGCTATCCTTTTTCACGTGTGATTGTCGTCTATGCACCACAAACCATACAACTTGAACGCCTAATCAAACGCAACGGATTGAGTCACGAAGAGGCGATGCGTCGCATTAATGCACAACTTCCTATCGAAGAGAAAAAAAAAGAAGCGACATATTTGATAGACAATAGTGGAGACACCAAACAGCTATCACAAGAGGTCGCAAAAGTAATGAAGGAGATTCATCATGACAGTCACCAAATATTCAGGTAACGGAAACGACTTTATCATACTCATAGCCCAAAACAAACAAAACCGAAGTGAACTTGCACAGCGTCTATGCGACCGACACAACGGCGTAGGTGCAGATGGATTAGTAGTAGTATTGCCTCACTCAATGTACGATTTTGAGTGGGAGTTTTACAACTCCGATGGAAGTCGTGCGACAATGTGTGGCAACGCATCACGATGTGTAGCACACTTTGCCCACGAAAAAGGAATCTCCAAAAACAACCGTGCCGAATTTCTCACAGGTGCAGGCGTGATTCGTGCGACAATTAACGGTATGTATGTGGTAAGCGATATGGTCGCTCCAAAAATTTTGAGTAAAACCATCGAAGAGGACGGAGAGATATGGTGGCTGATTGATTCAGGCGTGCCACATCTTGTAGCAATACGCGAAAATATCGAGAGTTTTGATATCGAACAAGCACGAAGATTGCGTAATAAACACAATGCCAATGTCAATATTTGCACTTTCAAAGAGAAGACTCTCTCAGTACGAACTTACGAACGAGGCGTAGAAGATGAGACTTTGGCGTGTGGCACGGGAATGGTAGCGTGCTACATTCGTCATCATCTCGAAGGAGAAGTAGAAGGACAAATACGCCTCCATCCCAAAAGTGGAGATGAACTGTATGTCAATTATGAAAACAATGTGTACCGTTTTGGTGGACAAGTAAGCCAAATATTTGTAGCCGAAGTGTTTGTTTGACAATTGAGACATTTGATTAAATATAAATTCTCCAAGAGCGACCAGTCGCAAGAGCCGTCTGCTGAAGACCTAATTTTGAGCTTGCTCAAAATTTGAGAATTATTCAGATGGTTCAACTCACATCTACTTTTGGATTATAACGCCCAAACTCTGCATCGAATAGACTTTGGGTATGCTATAATTCGCACAAAAATTTTTGGAGTCGCTTTTATATGAACCATAACAACTTTGGTGATCAATCCACCGAGAAACCCACACCGCAATTAAAAGAGAACAACATTGGTGATCTCATTAATGACAACACACCACCACCACAAAAAGACAGAAGTAAACTCTTTTTTAGTCTTTTAGGACTGACTATTGTACTTTTGATTGTAATTATCCTTTTTACCAAAACCACAATTGAGGTTGCTGAAAATAATGAAACTACCAAAAGTTTGACGTTTGAACAAAATTTCAGTGCTGAAAAAAGTGTCGATACAAAACTCAAACCAAGAGAAACAGATGAAGATATTTTTGATGATATTGATGAGTCAGAAACTTCACGACTCAAAGAGAGAAAACCTCCTGTTTTAGAGAGTGAAACAGAAGAGGAAATCGAAGGGGATACAGCGACACTTGACACAGAAAAAGAAGAAACTGTAGTCAAAGAAGAAAAACCGCTTGAGAAAACAGAAGAGATTCTCACGCCATCGGCTACTCCCACAATACAACCAATTCAAGAGACTCCAA
>DYPM01000073.1 GCA_020719895.1 Sulfurovum sp.
TTAAAGCGTTTTATTTCAAATACTCTTTTGGGTCTTTGCCCGCGTAATAATAATAGAGAGCTTTTGCTATCTCATAATCAAATGTGGCTTCTTTGAGACGAGAGAGTGCTGTGGTTTCTTGCGTGAGCGTCTCTATATAGGTGATATAATCCACTACGCCCTCTTGATACTTTTGAAGTGTTGATTGATGGCTATTTTGAGAGGCGCGAAGACCGCTTTTGGCACTTTTGATCTGTGCTTGAAGTGTTTTAAGGCGACGTTTTGCTAATAGAAAATAGATTTTTTGCTCTTCAATAGCGTAGTTCTTTTCACTCTCAAGCACCATTTTTTGGTACTGTAATGACTCTTTTTCGCGTCGCTTTTGAGCTCCATCAAAAAGACGCATTGTGAGAGAAAGTCTCAATATATTTTGATGATCAAGAAGAATATCATCTCCAAACGCACTATTGACTCTGTCGTTATATTTTGATTTGGTGTATGTATTTTCAAGATGAAATTGAGGCATATAAGACAAACCAACAGCATCTGCACTCTCTTGTATTGCTTTTGCACTACTCTCCATCATCTTCACGTTTTCTGAATATTCGAGTGTCTCGCCGTGTGGCTCTTGAAAATAACTCTCTGCAATCTGCATAAACTCTATTTGGCTTTGGAGCATAAGATATTGGCGTTCGCTCTCTGATGCAAGTTTAATAGCTTCGATTTGATAACTGTTTTCATCATACTCTGCTTGAAACTTATCAATCTCATCTTGAACTACCAATCCTGAAGCTTCAAACTTCATAATGCGTTCCATTTGTGTTTGTAGCTCTTTGGATTTTTGCTCTAATACTTCAAGTTCAGCATAGTATTTTTTGAGTGTGTAGAAGTGTTGCACCATACCCAAAACTACACTTTTTTCAAAAGCTTGTTTTTCGTATGTTGCTGCTTGATATTCAAGCTTTTTGGCTCTAAGCTCTGCGGCTCTTCTGCCTCCATCGTAGATTCTCATTCCCAATTTGATAAATCCCGTAGCAGTTTCTCCTGGAGAAACAAGTGACTTTGGTGAGACGAATGTATCAGATATTCCCACATCTACAGTCGGCCAAAATACTGCTTTAAGCGACTCTACTTCCGCCTCTTTTGACTCTATCTGATGTGTTTTTGCTTCTATTTTTTGGTTGTTTTTTTTTGTAGCTTCAATAAGGGTTTGAAGATCCAAAACAGCCGAAAATGCAAAAAATGGAACCATAAATAACCATAATGTTCTCATTAAGCCCCTTTTCAAGCAATAATTTGAGACAAAATGGTAACACAACTCTCCCAAAAAAACAAAGCAATAGAAAATATTATCTAATCAAGAGATTCAATTGATCTCCAACATCCGCTCCAACGCTAAATTGGCATACTCTATCACGTGAGGCTCTACAAAAATTTCATTGATGGGTTCTCCATCTTCAATGGATTTTAGAGTACGGTATAGATCTTCAAGTGTTGTTTCGTTCATTGTTGGGCATTCGGGTTTGGTGGCAGAAAGAACATAGGTATTTTCTTTGCGTAAGCGATTGACAAGATTGTACTCTGTGCCTACGACCACTTTTTGATCTCTATCAAGCCCATTTACATAAGAGATGAGTTGCGAAGTAGAGCCTACAAAATCCGCCTCTCTTACCACCGAAGGATCACATTCAGGATGTACAGCGACTTTGATATTTGGAAATTTTTGGCGATAAAATGCAATATCATCGCTTGTGAAAAGTTGATGCACCGAACAAAAACCATTGAAGCAAATAATATCTGCCTCCTTAGGATTACATTCTCCTACACCAATCACACACGATTTGAGATTCATCTTTTCGGCAATATTTTGCCCCAAACATCTATCTGGGACAAAGAGGATTTTTTTGCCACTTTGCAATCCTTTGGTGATGATTTTGTGTGCATTGGACGAAGTGCAGACCATTCCGCCCATCTCACCTACTTTTGCTTTGACTGACGCATCGGAGTTGATGTAGGTGATAGGCAAAATATCCTCTTTGGCTACACCATGTTTGATGATATACGCCACACTCTCATCAAAATAAGTGCCTTCCATCATTCGTGCCATTGCACAACAAGCGATTTTAGGCATCAGTACACGTTTGTGCGGTGCGATCACTTTGACACTTTGCCCCATAAATCCAACACCACAAAACACCACCCAATGGTTTGGATCAGCTTTACATTTACGTGCAAGTTCCAACGAATCACCTGTGATATCTGCCATCTCAAATACCTCATCGCGTTGATAGTAATGGGCGACGACGGTGACATCGAGTTTTGTTTTAAGTCTTGTTATCTCATCTTTAAAGTTTATCAACATACAACTTCCTTTTACAGTTCTTTTGTGATTGAATCATCTGAAAAATGCTCAAATTTTGAGCAAAGCTCAAAATTAGGTCTTTAGCAGACAGCTCTCGCGACTGGTCGCTCTTGTGAACACTCTGATTTTTCAGAGAGTTCGATTTGCAAAATCCAAAAGTGCATAAGTGTGGATTTTATCTAAAATCGGCTAAAATGGCGTCAAATCTACACTCGGGAATCATCTATGGAGTTTCTTACCAATCAAAATATCCTTCTTTATCTCACCACCTATTTGATCGCAAGTATTCCGTTTGGCTATCTCCTTGCAAAACGGTTTGCAGGTGTCGATATCCAAAAAGCAGGAAGTGGCAATATCGGTGCGACCAATGTACTTCGAGTGGTCAAAGAAAAAGATCCACTACTTGCTAAAAAGCTTGGTGCAACAACACTGTTTCTTGATGGACTCAAAGGGATTTTGGTCATGGTGATTGCTATGATGCTTGATACTCCCGAAGGTGTGCTGTGGAGTATCGCACTTTTTGCGGTAATGGGACATTGCTTTTCGCTTTTTTTGTGGTTTGAAGGAGGCAAAGGAGTTGCGACTGGATTTAGTGCTGTGACGGTGATGTTGCCTTATGCTGGACTTATTACGATTGTGGTTTGGGCGATACTTGCTAAAGGACTCAAAATCTCTTCACTCTCTTCGCTTGTGAGTATTGGTGTTTTTGTTCTAAGCTCTTATATTGTTTATCCTGTCGTACCTGATATCAATTCTCACGCTCCAGTGTGGATTATAGCGATGCTTATCCTCTACAAACACACACCAAATATCATGCGACTTCTTAACAAAGAAGAGTCGCAAGTCTAAAAAATGACAATTCATATCAACTCCCTTACGTTTGAAACCATTATTGGCTTATTGCCTTTTGAACGCACCGCACCTCAACGTATCACCATTGATGTTGTAGTCGAATATATTTATCAAAAAAATTTTATCGACTATGCCATGCTTGTGATACTTATCAAAAACCATCTCCATCAAAAAGAGTATCATCTCCTCGAAGAGGCACTTTTGGGACTCAAAGAGGAAATTTTCTCTCACCACTCCAATATCACCATGTTATTTATCAAAATCATCAAACCTGATATTCTTTCTGATTGCAAAGTCGGAGTGAGTGAGAAATGGACTTTTTAGAAAAAATTTCTTCATTGTTATTTTTCTGCTATAATTTAAGAAATCTTTAAATTTTCAAGGAGTTTGTATGAGACTACTGCTCATCGAAGAGAATATAGAACTCAGTGTACAACTGAATGATCTACTTACTCGCTACAATTACCAATGTGATGTTTCTGAGAGTGTTGGCGATGCACGCTATATGCTTGATATTCGAAACTACGATTTGGTATTGTTAAGCCTTGAAGGTGAACAGAGTTCTGAAACAGTTCATGAAATAAAAAAAATACTCCAAAAAAGTGCTCTTATTGTTCTTTCCAGAAAAGAAGACAAACAAAGTGAGATAAATGCCCTAAGAGCGGGAGCGGACGACTACATTAGAAAACCCCTTGATACTGATATTTTACTTGTGCGTATCGAAGCCAAACTTCGTTTTGGTGCTTCCAATATCATCGAAATTGATGATTTAATCATCAATCCCGAAGAAGAAAAGATTATCTATAGAGGAGAGGAGATCGAGCTTAAAGGCAAACCTTTTGAGGTGCTTACTCATCTTGCGATGCACAAAGATCAAATCGTCTCCAAAGAACAACTTCTTGATGCGATTTGGGAAGAACCTGAATTGGTCACCCCAAATGTCATCGAAGTAGCCATAAATCAAATTCGCCAAAAAATGGACAAACCGCTTAATATTACAACGATTGAGACGGTGAGAAGAAGAGGATATAGATTCTGTTTCCCCAAAAAGATCAGCTGATTTGAAGTTTCGAAACTGACTTATTCGTCTCAATTAAACTTAAGGTTTCATCGGTTATAACTCACGTTACCCAAAGAGTATAAAGGAAAAATTATGGCATTGTTGATTAACGATGAGTGTATTGCATGTGACGCATGTAGAGAAGAGTGTCCCAATGAGGCGATTGAAGAGAGTGATCCAATTTATTTTATTGATCCAGATCGTTGTAGTGAGTGCGTAGGACACTTTGATGAGCCTCAATGTATCGCTGTTTGTCCTGTTGATTGTATCATTACTGATCCTGACAATATCGAAAGTGCAGAAGAGTTGATGCTCAAATTCGAACAACTCCAAGAAGAGTAGAACTCTCCTGATGCAACAACGAACCGCCATTATCGACATCGGTTCCAACTCTGTGCGATTGGTCATTTATGAGCATACCAATCGTTATGCGTTTTATCTCATTTGCGAAAAAAAATCACAAGTACGTATCGGCGAAGGTGCTTATAATAATGGAGGTTATCTTCAGCCATTAGGTATCAAGCGTGCCTATTTGACACTTCAGTCTTTTCAATCCACCATCAAAAAATATCACGTCGATGAGATATTGTGCGTTGCCACTTCAGCACTGAGAGATGCACCAAACGGTCAAGCATTTGTCGATTTTATCGCAGAAAATTTGAACATCAATATTCATATTATCGACGGTAAAACAGAAGCAAAATATGGTGCGATAGGGGCAATCAATCTACTTCCTACAACAGAAGGTATCACTATCGATATTGGAGGAGGTTCGACTGATATTGCCATCGTACGTCACAGTGAAGTGTTTGACACTTTCTCATTAAATATCGGAACAGTACGCCTCAAAGAACTTTTTTATGACAAAAAAGCACCAATTGAAGAAACAAAAGCTTATATCGCTGAGGCTCTTGAGGCACTTCCCGAGAGATTTCGACACGATGTTGCTATCGGCATGGGCGGTACGGTGCGTACACTCTCCAAAGCAATTATCAAATCAAGCAACTACCCTTTAGATAAACTTCACGCTTTTAATTACTCTACGCAGTTGCATTTGGCATATCTTGATGCTATTGCCCACGCTTCTGTTAAAGATCTCAAAAAATTCTTTATCAAAAAACATCGTTATGATACTATCAGAGAAGGTGCGTTGATTTTTGCTGAGCTGATTCGTCATCTCAATATTTCTAAAATTGTCACGAGTACCGCAGGCATAAGAGAAGGTATCTATCTCCAGCATTTTTTCCCTTCAGAAACAACACTCAAGTTTCCGCCTGATATCAATCCAAGTATCGCCTCCCTTCTTAGTCGTTTTAAACCTGTGATAAAAATCGAAAAAAACCAAGAAAATAAACTTCTTATCGGTATGCAACTCTATCGAACGCTTTCAATTGAGGCAGGATTTGAGAGACAACGCTATCTTAGTGAACTTCTTGACGCCCTTAAGCTCTCTATCATAGGCAACACTTTAACGATCTTTAAAGCCAATCGACACGCTTTTTATATCGCGACACAAGAGCTTAACTATCGTTTTACCCACGAACAGATGGTTTTGATCTCTTTGTTGTTACGCACCGATGATGCCAACAGCTTTCCTAAGTCGCTTTATGATGATTTCAAAATCTTACTTCCCGATGAGCGATCATTTTGTTGGTTAAGCTATATGTTTAAACTCACCGTGATACTACACGAAGCCTTCAACTGTGGCAAAATAAGTTTCAGTTTTCAAAACAAAACCCTCACCATTCACGCTGATCAATCTCTCTATTTAGTTAAAGGAATGATCAAAAATATCAAAAAACCAACCTCTTTTGCAGTTATGATTGATGATGTGTCGTCGATACCAAATTTTGATATGATTGAAACCTCTCATTCAATAAATCTTCCATAAAAGAGATAGATCTATCAATATTATTTGACGCAATAGATACCAATACAAAACTATCGTCGGTTGTGTTTGGCTCTTTTGATGGTTCTATTGGCTCTGTTTTGGTGGCGATGCAAATTGATTCGTTCTCGTTTTGTCACAATACCATCTGATTTAACACGTGTTTCGTGTGTTGAGATATTGTTTTGCTGTGCTTGTACTATATTTGTCTCTCTTGCATTAAGTCTTCCGTTTGCTATACCTTGTTCGATGCGTTTTGATTGATTGACTTGTCGTTGATCTACGCGTGGTGTTTCGCAAAAAGCGACAGTAGAAAAAATTGTGATTGCACCTATCGCTATAATAATACGTTTCATTGTGACTCCTTTTTTGGTAAGTGATTTGCGATTATATGATTTTTGTTGTGTTGTTATCGTGAAGTTTTTAGATTATGGACAAATCCTCTACAACTCCACCACTGTGATTCCAAGATTTCCATTTACGCGATAAAACTTCTCTATTTTTGGGTGGTTTTTGAGATACTCGCTTATCACTCTTGCCAATACACCGCTACCTGTGCCGTGGATAATTTGCACTTCGCGGATACTGTTTACCATGGCATCAGAAAGAAACTTATCGACAGCTTCAATCGCCTCATCTGCGTACATTCCAAGTAGTTTTATCGAAACTGATGCACTGCTTTTTTCTACATTGACTTGTGCTATTTTTGGTTTGTGAGATTTTATTTTTGGTTCGGCTGTGATACGTTTGAGATCACTCAATGCAACACGCATTTTCAATCCATCTACGTCGATCGTCGCATCTGTGCCGTGTGTCGTGAGCAGTGTGCCTTTGTGAGAACGGTATTTGACTCTGTCACCAACGGTGGGCGGGGTTTTATCCTCTTGTTTGGTTGTGGCAAGAGTGGTAGTTTTGATTTTGTGTGCTTCGTTGAGAAGTCGATGCCCTTCGCTTGTGTCTTTAGCTTTGAGTGCTTCTCTTGCGTGTTGTGTCGCTTCGTTGTAGCGTTTTTCCAATAAAGCAACTTTTTTGCGGTACTCCTCTTGAAGTGTGAAATGCTCCTCTTCGATAGAGAGGCGTTTTTTCTCTGCGGTTTTCAACTCCTCGTCCACTTTGGCGATCTTTTCGCGCATCTCTTTTTCGAGCATCGTGGATTTCTCTATCAGTTCGTTGAGATTCTCCTTATCTTCTCCATAAATTGCTTTGGCTCTCTCTATGATCACTTCAGGAATCCCATAGCGTTGTGCTGTCTCAAAGGCGTAACTCTTGCCAATACTTCCTTGCAAAAATGTGTAAGTAGGCATACGTCTTGCTTCATCATAAAGTGCAGCGACAAGCGTCACTTCATCATCTGATGCCATCAGTGAAGCGAGTCGTTTGTGGTGTGTTGTGATGATAAAAGAGATATTGCGTATTTTGAGTGCTTCAAGCATCACACGAAAGAGACTCGCCGCCTCGTCACTGTCGGTTCCAAGCTCAATCTCATCCACTCCCACAATTGCATTTTCAGTCTCAAAAAGACGAGAAAACTCTCGCATTCGTCCTGCGAAAGTGGAGATGTCGTTTTTGACCGATTGAGGATCATCAATGATCGCTTCGATATGTCGAAAATGCCCTATTTCGGTGCGACTCGCATCACACCGAAATGGCAAAAGCTGTTTTGACATATAGACTGCACTTAGCATTGACTTGAGAAGCATCGTTTTGCCTCCTGCATTGACGCCTGTCAACAAAATGATTTTTTTATCAAAATCCATACTTACGGGAATCGGATTGACAATCGCAGGATGGGCGAACGCTTCGAGTTTGATACGGTGTGATTTGCTTGGCAATACAAACTCATAGTCGCGACTTCTTGCGAACATCACCCGAGCTTGATAGTGATCAAAGCGGTCAAACTCTTTGTTGATGTAGCTCAAAAACCGTTCCCATTGTGTAAAAATAGCCGAAAATCGTTTGCAATAACGATAGACAAGCTCCTCTTTGCGACTTAGCAATGCCGACTCTTTCTCTTTGAGATGAGAGATGGTTTGTGGCAAAATATAAAAATACCCCGAAGCACTTCGTGCCACCACAGTCGCTTTGATCGCGTGATTAAATCCGCCTCGCACAAGCAAAGTCTCCTCTCCACCATAAAAGTGAATCTGCGTATCGACCAAATACTCTCTAAGTGTAGAGGCGTGAGCGAGTTTGTAGAGACTCTCTTTGATATCAATACGATTTTGTTTGATCGACCGCTCCAAATCCAAAAGCTCTTCATCACGTTCAGGGTTAAGCGTCCCTTCGGTGGTGAAGTAGTGGGGAATCTCTGCAATCGCACTTGGAATCTCAATCGCATGAATCCACGAAGAGAGAGGCTCTTGCCATGTTTGTGTGCGAAGTCTATTGAAATAAAGCACTATCGTCACAAACGCATAAATCTCATCAAGCCCCAATACTGCTTGGACTTTAAGTCGCATCAACGAGGTGTCAAGATTGGGAACTTTAGGCGGTACGGGAATCTCGACATTAAAAAGTGCTTTTATGAAGCGGTAGTGTTGGTTGATGTCACCATGCATTAAGACGGGTTTTTCTCTGGCTAAATGGTTCGAGAACCGTTGGATATACTCTTCTAAATCCAACTTTTGGACAATGTTTTTGATATTTTGGGAGTTTGCCACTCATATCCTTACTGTAGATTGCGTGTGATGTTCAGAACTTTAACCATCCGCCACTGAGATTATCCTTGAAAAAATAACATTTCTCGTTTCCGCTCTCCTAAGTGAGAATATATCTCTAAGCTTTGCATTGGTTGCCAATCTTTAGAAGAAAGACTATGAAGGGATAGATCGATGGATTGAAGTAGAGAGGTTTTGGTGATGCAATATTGGAGTAGGCGTTCCATATTGGGGGATACGGAACGAGAAAGATTCAAACTTTTTATCAAATAGATTTGCGAACTTTTTGAAACCAATAAAGACCTAAAATAGGACATTTCAAATATTTTACGATTAAAACAATGGAGTTGCATTTTGAAAAATAAGGTAGTTTTGAGAACTTTTCTATATAGACTCGTTCCTATCGATATTTCTAAAGATTACAAAATGTATAATCATGA
>DYPM01000074.1:0-5552 GCA_020719895.1 Sulfurovum sp.
CCCGCAATGACGAAAGGGAGTTTTTAGAGGTTCATAGAACTCAAAATAACGTACAGTGAACTTTATGGGTTGTCTTTAGTGCGATGGCTCTTGGAGTTCTTTTGGAATTCAAATACTTCTGCATCTTTAATTTCTACTTTTTATTTGTCTCGAATTTATCTCAAATCAGTATACTTACCCAAAAAACCATAAGGCAACCTAATGCTTGTTCATATCTGTTGTGCAGTGGATAGTCACTATTTTTTGCAAAAACTGCGAGAAGAGTATCCCGATGAAAAACTCACGGGATTTTTTTACGATCCAAATATTCATCCTTATAGTGAATACCAACTTAGACTTCTTGATGTCAAACGAAGTTGTAAAATACTCAAAATAGAACTTATTGAAGGGGAATATGACACGCAAAATTGGCTTGAAGCGGTACGTGGGCTTGAAAAAGAACCCGAAAAAGGAGCAAGATGTTCAGTCTGTTTTGATAGACGTTTTGAGGTTTCTGCTGCCAAAGCCAAAGCATTAGGCGAATCCCACTTCACCTCCACACTTCTTACTTCACCCAAAAAATCACTCGCTCAACTCAAAACAGCAGGTGATGCATTGGCACAAAAAGAAGGAGTTGTTTTTGTCTCACCTGATTATCGTAAAGCCTCAGGCACACAAGAACAAAATCAAATGGCAAAAGCAGATGCTCTTTATCGTCAAGATTATTGTGGTTGTGTTTTTGGTCTTACGATGCAACGCGAACATCAAAACAAACTTGCTGATGAGCTTTTTTCACCACTCTCAAAACAGATTCAACCCGAATCCATCGAAGAGAGACTCGCACTTTACACAAAACGTTTAGAGATAGAAGAAGAGCATAAATCATACAAAATCATCAAAGAACGTTTTTTAAACTGGAGAATTTTATCGGGACTTTTAAGAGTACGCAACACAATCACACCCGCACACTTTTTGCCCTACTCTACACTCAAAAACAAATACACACGTGGCAAAATCGAATATCGTATCGATGATATACATTATATGAATCGCGATGAAGTAAAATTTATCACATTGGAGTTTTACAATAAGCTTGCAAAAAGTGGTTTCAAAAGTGTCATAGAATTGATATGGAATGCTCCTGATTTTCAAACTGAAATGCAAATACGCAATACAATCGTTCGTTCACCATTTGATCTCTCTGCAATTTTAGTCGTTGAAACAATTCCAAATAACAAAATAGAGATTCTTTGCGAAAGCAAAATATACGAAGATGTCAAAGAGCTTTTGATACCTATCGCAGAAGTTTGAGTCTGCAAAATAACGTGAAATTAACCTAAAAATAGAGATAATAGCACGTAAAGAGTAAACAAAAATTTCAAAATAAAAGCTGTCCACACAACATAAATACTACAAGGAGTATCACATGAAAATCCGTCTCTCAATCTTTTGTATTATTGCTATTCTCTTTTTGTTGATTGCAACAGGATGCTCCACTTTTGGTTTAAATACCAAACTTCACACAATACAACCAAGCAAAAACTACGCTAATGCCTCTCTTGTTATTCCCAAAGAAGAACATTATGATATGAATAACTTCGTTCAAATCAATGGCTATATCGAAACAATTGATGGCGAAAATATCAACGATGCAAAATCAAAAGTAATTCTTGATCCAGGAGAACATATCTTTGGCGTAAGATGGAATACAACACTCAATAATGTTACCAATTGGAGTATTGGTGAAAAACTTATAGAGAGAATAGACTCTTCTAAAGTAGGAAATGAGAGGGTTTTTTATCGCACTTACGACTCGAGAGGTCTTTACAGAATCAGACTTTTCACCAAAGCAGGATATAGCTATAGCGTAAATGTATATCAAGAACTTCCAATCTCAAACGGCACAATCAATGCACCAGAAAAAGTATGCCTGATGGTATACGAAAGTAATACTACGAGAAAAATGGACGGCATCTCTTCGATTCCTTCAGTCTATGAATCTAAAGAGTGTGCCACGTTGGACTTTGAAAAAGAGAGTTGGTTTGATTTTTAATAGATTTTTTTAACACTTGAAAAAAAGAGTTTGAGATAAATATCTTTTTTCATTTCAATTTTTATTTATTGCTTAAATCAATAAAAATCTAATCATACAATCATAGAATTGTTGTATAATGATTACTTTAAAATTACACATTAAGGAGAAATCCATGACACACGAAGAGATACAGCAAGAAATCAACAAGCTCGACAATCTCAAGCAACTTTGCGATGAAACTGAAACAAAGATCAGTTCTGAACAAGACAACGAGACACTTTTAAACCTCTTGGAAGAGGAGTATAAACTTACTCAAAAATCAAAAAAAGAGATTTTAAAATTGATAGAAGGAAGGAAGAAAGGCAAGATAGTTACCAAAGCAGAAGAGAATAGACTCAATGATATTCTTTTTGGGCATTGTATGATTATTGGTATCAACCACAAAGACAAAGAGAGTGGTGAGTTTATTGGATTTGAAATGCTCAAAAACAAAATTGCCCAAAAGAAAAGTCAACTTGGAAGAAAATTAGAAACAGCTCAAGCATAATCGGGTCAAACTACATTTTGATGTTTGAATTATCATAAACAGAAAAAATAGATCTACACACCAAAAGGCAGAAAAAGATGAGAGGGGATAGTCTCAATCAATTGTTCACAATGATGGAGATTGTTATTCTCTCACTGCTTCTCGTCTTCTCTTTTTATCTTATACAACCAATCCAAAGCGAAAATACAATCAATATTCCCAAAGGCTCTATCACAAAAGTAATCACATCTCTACAAAACTCAAAATATGATATTTATACCATAGACCGCTATCTGTTGCGTATGACAGGAACACCTCAAAGTGGATGGATTCATATTGGCAAAACGAAATTAAGTCGTTTAGAGTTTCTCTATCGCCTCACTAACGCAAAAGCAAAAATTTACAAAATCACACTCATTCCTGGAGAAACACTCTCGCTTTTTACAGAAACAATTGCAAAAGAGTTTTTGCTTGATCAAGAGAAGCTTATTCGTGCTTATATGAGCTTTAGTCCTTATCTTGAAGCGGGAATCTATGCTGATACCTATTTTTTGCCTTACGGTATCAAAGAAGAGGCTCTTATACAATTTTTGGTTGCACAATCAGAAAAAAAATACCGCTCTCTTTCATTAGAGTTTTATGGTGATTACAATCAAACTAAATGGCAAGAGATACTCACTATCGCTTCTATCATTCAAAAAGAAGCAGCAAACAATCAAGAGATGCCTATCGTTGCGTCAGTCATTTACAATCGCCTCCAAAAACAGATGCGACTCCAAATGGACGGCACTTTAAACTACGGTAAATATTCCCACACCAAAATCACGCCACAACGCATTCAGGAAGACAACACTACATTTAATACCTACAAACACAAAGGAGTTCCAAACTCTCCAGTTGGAGCGGTAGGACTCTCTGCATTACTTGCCACACTCAAACCAGCAACTACTCCTTATCTCTACTTTATGAAAAACAAAAAAGGAGTGCATGATTTTACAGAGGATTATCGCTCTCACAAAAGCAATATACACAAAGCAAAAGAGAGAGACAAAAACAGCACGAACTATCTTCCTAAAGGCTCTATCTTGAAGTGATTTAATCCTTCTTTGTGATAATACTTCAATCCCAATCGATGAATATCCAAAATGCTTTTGACAATATAAAGTCCAAGTCCCAATCCTTTTTGTGAAAAATGAAAAGGCTTAAAATATTCATGCATCGGTTGCTTTAACTCTTCACCACGGTTGATGACTTCAATCGAAAAATCATTGATAATCACATAGATTTGTTTATCAGTACTGTACTTAATGCCGTTATCGAGAAGATTTTTGAGTGTGAGCGTAAAAAACTCAAAATCAACTCCAATCGTATAGTCTTGAATCATATTGATTTTGATATTGTATTTGGGATTATCAAACATCAATAGATCAATACTTGCCTCCAACAAATCAGAAGCTTTATAAGGTTTGATATCCAATTTGATATTTCCCGATGTGAGTTTTTCAATTTTGGCAAACTCATCAATCAAAAGGTTGAGTCTCTCAAAGATACTGTGCAAACGCATTCTACTTTTTTCATCAGGAAGCATCTCGCTGACAATACGACCTTTACCGATAGGTGTTTTGAGTTCGTGCATAATCGCACGCAAAAAAAGTTGCCGTGACTGTATCAACTCACGTATCATTTTGACTGCATTATCAAACTCATTTGCGACCTCTGCTATCTCATCTTTTCTATTGCTTTTGCAAGAGATATTGAGATTTCCTTTGGAGAAACTTTGAATGGTATTTTTAAGATCAGAGAGTGGCTTGAGACTTTGGATAATCCACAAATAGAGAATTAAAATCAACACAAATATAACACTAAAAGGCACGATTCGTTTGTAGGAAAACTCTTGTTTATTTTTGTTTTCAAGAACAAGCTTGAAACGATCATTGCGAATGAGGATAATACGTTTGAGCAGATAAGTATCCACCGCATAACGTTTGAACTTTCCTTTTTCTTTGAAGTAGCGTTCGATATTTACAATCAGTGCTTTATCTTTGACAAGAGATACATTTTGTGCTTCAAAATAGGCTTCATCTACTTTTCCTGTCTCGAGATAATAACTATACACATAATGGCTAATTGCACGCTCTTGTGTTTCTGTAAGTTCTTGATACTGATTCATATCGTATCGCACTGAAGCAATAAACAATGCACTCAATAAAATAAATGTAACAAAAAAGACCAAATCTATTTTGCCACGCAGTGAAGTTGTCAAACGAGTTTATACCCCACACCACGTACTGCTTGAATGCGTTTGCTATCGCCAATTTTAGAGCGAATTTTGGAGATGATCACATCCAAACTTTTGCCTTGAGAATCGATACTCATCGTTCCTGATGCATTAATAATCTGCTCTCTTGATTGAGTAATACCTTGATACTTCACCAACAGTCGCAACACTTCATACTCTGCGGGAGTCAATATCAATGCTGTACTTTTATAGTAGATAGTATCTCCCTTGAGTTCAAAATCACTTTTGGGAATATTGGTTTCACCCTCTTGCGATTTAGAGTAGCGTCTAAGAAGCGAAGTGATACGAGCATACATCTCTTTGGGATCATAAGGCTTAGGAAGATAATCATCAGCACCTATCGCCAAGGCTTCAACTTTATCATTGAGATCTGAACGTGCTGATGAAATAATGATAGGAATACCATATTTGCGTACAATCTCATCACACACTTCGAGCCCATCCATTCCAGGAAGCGTCAAATCCAAAATCGCCAAATCAAACTTTTTGACTCCAGCACTCAAACCCAAATAAGGATCTTCATAGTTGGTCACTTTGATATCATACTGTGCCAAATATTCACTCAGTAGCTCTGCGAACTCTGGGTCATCTTCTATCATTAAGATATTGATCATTCATTACCCCATTTGATGTTATTGGAAAATTATTGTAGTGATGCTAAGTTAATCGCTTGATAATGCTAAAGCTTTTACTTTTTACACTCTCACTAAGTT
>DYPM01000074.1:5652-9220 GCA_020719895.1 Sulfurovum sp.
ACTCTCACACAGCATAATATGTCGCTTCTTTATGATGCACCACCAATGCCGTAGTACTCTGCTCGGGGTGTATTTGGAATGTTTCACTAAGCTCGATGCCAAACTCTTCAGGACGCAAAAGATCAAAAATCGCCCGACTCTGCTCAAGATCAGGACACGCAGGATAGCCAAACGAGTATCTTGCACCTTGATAGCGATTCATACGCACATCACGCAGTGTTGCACCTTCGTCTTCTTTTAAAATATCCAAATCCATACGTATCTGTTTATGCACCACTTCAGCTAAGGCTTCGGCAAGCTCTACTGAAAGTCCGTGTATCATATTGTACTCAAGGTATTTGCCAGCACCATAAAGCTCTTTTTCATACGCACTGAATTTCGCACCCGCACTCACGCAAGTAAGGGCGATTATATCGTGGCGATCATGGGCAAAAAAGTCACTCAATGCTCGGTGTGGCTTGCGTCCTTGTCGCGGAAAGTGAAACTGCGTTACTGCTTTATCGATCACTTCATCTAACGGTTGGCGGTTGGCGTTAAAGTCCACATTCCACCCCTCAGACGCATCAAAGAGTAGCAGTTCTTGATCATTACTTCGACACGGATAGTAGCCATAGATGATCGTTGGTTCAAAGAGTTCTTTGGTTTTGATATCAGATTTGAGTCGTTCGTACGCAGGGATTATTGTATCTTCTGTGAGTTTTTGATACGCCTCTTTGCTCATTCCTTTGGATTTATAGCCCCAATGCATCTTAAAGACAGTGCGGGTATTGACCCAGCCAAAAACCATATCAATGTCCAATTGTGCTTTTTGCAACACCCGTCTTCCCCAAAATGGCGGTGTAGGTATCAAAAGGCGTTTGGGCATTTTGATCTGCTCAAAAGGCGGTATCACCACCTCTTTTTTTACTTTCGACTCACGCTCGACCATGTCTCCCGATAGTCTTGTATCAAGCCCTACGCTTGGATCGGCGTTGTATTTTTCGATACGGCTCATCGCGATCACACCATCAAACGCATCACGACAGTAAAAGATCGCCCCTTTATACACAGGACGACAAAAATCATCCACAAAACTACGTGTCAGTGCCGCCCCACCCAAAAGTACAGGAATCTCGATGCCCATTTGTGCCATCGTCTCAAGGTTCTCTTTCATCACTGCTGTGGATTTGACCAACAATCCGCTCATTCCAATCGCTTGAATCTTTCTCTTTTGCATCACATCTAAATACTCCTGAAGCTCTGTCTTGATGCCAACATTGATCACCTTAAAGCCATTGTTAGAAAGGATGATATCGACAAGATTTTTGCCCACATCGTGTACATCGCCCTTGACAGTACCAATAACCAGTGTGGTCTCGGTCTCTTTTTCTTGTTTGGTAAGATAAGGATTGAGATAATCGACTGTAGTTTTCATCGTTTCTGCACTTTGAAGTACAAATGGCAACTGCATCTGCCCGCTTCCAAAGAGTTCGCCGACTACTTTCATCGCATCGATGAGTATCTCATTGACGATAGTATCGGGGTGAATGGTGTGACGGGCTTGTTCTACCAACGCAATAATGCGATCTTTGTCTCCATCAAGTAACAATTTCGCGATCTTCTCCTCATCACGCATTGCCTCATATGCTTCATCGTTACGCGTAGTATCAACACTCTTGTCTGAGAAATGTCCGATGAATTTAAAAAGAGATTGATCATCAGGAGAAAAAAGCAACTCCTCACATACCGCAAGATCCTCTTGGCTCATTTTGGCTAAAGGTACGATGTGTTTGACATTGATAATCACCGAAGTCATCCCCGCTTGTATGCAGTGGTGCAAAAAAACGGAATTTAAAAACACGCGTGCATTAGCACTCAAACCAAAAGAGATATTCGAAAGTCCGAGTGTCGAGCCTACTTCAGGATGGCGACGGTGAAGTTGTCGTATCGCTTCGAGTGTTTGGATCGCCGCATCACGATACTCCACATCTCCAGAACCCACAGTAAAGGTGAGCATATCAAAGATGAGGTTGCTTGGAGCAATGCCGTGACGGTTGACACACAAATCATAAATCCGCTCCGCAATACGCAGTTTCTCTTCAGTCGTTTTAGCCATTCCTTTTTCATCGATCGTCAAACACACCAACGCAGTGCCATACTTTTTGGCAAGCCCACAAGTTGCATCAAGCTTCGCTTCTCCATCCTCAAGATTAACCGAGTTGATGATAGGCTTTCCGCCGATACACTTAAGCCCTGCTTCCATCGTTTGCACTCTAGTCGCATCAAGCATCAAAGGAAGGGGAATTTTTTGGTTATAAAGCGCCATTACTTTCGCCATATCCTCCGCACCATCGCGTCCTGCAAACTCTACATTGACATCCAAACAATGCGCACCATCTCGCACTTGAGCTTGACCGACAGTCAGTGTGCCTTCATAGTCACTCGCGATAATCAGTTCACGAAACGCTTTTGATCCCGTAGCATTGCTACGCTCTCCGATGAGCAATGGAGCAGGTGTCTGAAAGAGTTCAGTCGTATTAAAAAGTGAAGCAATAGAAGGCTTGATACTCCCTGTTGATCTTTTTGGTCTAATCGTTCCTATGGTCTTTTTGAGTGCTTGAATGTGCTGAGGCGTTGTCCCACAACATCCACCCAAAAAACTCACGCCATCAAACTCTACAAACTCAAGCAGCTTTGCCGTAAACTCCTCAGGACCCATCGGATAGTAGGTATATCCACCACGGTTTTGAGGGAGTCCTGCATTGGAGTGTACAGAGATAGGAAAACTGCACAGTTCACTCAATGTCTTTAGATGTTTTTTGACTTGATCAGGTCCCGTACCACAGTTAAATCCCAAAGAGAGAATCTCAAATGGCTCCAATATCGTCACAATCGTCGTCGCATCTGTACCAATGAGCATCGTACCACTCAGTTCAATCGTCACAGAGACCATAATCGGCAGTTTTACGTCACGTTGGCTATTGGCCGCTTCACACCCATGAATTGCTGCTTTGATCTGAAGCGGATCTTGACACGTCTCCAACAAAAAAACATCACATCCACCATCGATAAGTCCCAATGCTACGGTTGTATACCCTTCAAGCATCTCATCATAACCGATATGCCCCAAAGAAGGAAGCTTGGTTCCAGGACCCATCGAACCTAAAACAAATTGTGGAGCATCGTCGGTACTGTACGCTTGGCAAATCTCTTTGGCGAGCATCGCTCCTTTTTTGGAAAGCTCATACGCTCTATGACCCATCTCGTACTCGTCAAGCACCCACGGCATACACCCAAACGTGTTGGTTTTGATCATATCCGCACCTGCCATCGCGTAGCGTTTGTGGATACGCCCTATCAAATCAGGTGCGGTATCGATAAGCAGTTCGTTGCATCCCTCTTGCATCTTGCCTTTATCATCTCTCCACGCATGGATAGGAACATCAAGGTCTTGGATTTGCGTACCCATCGCACCGTCGATGATAAGAATTCTATTTTTAATAAGGGATTGTATGGTTGTAAGGGTGGACACTGTTCGCCTTTTATGTTGTTATGTTTTGCATCGTATTATTACTATTTGTTTTATTAA
>DYPM01000075.1 GCA_020719895.1 Sulfurovum sp.
CTGATGATGCTACAAGCTCTGTCAAAACTGTATCTAATGACTCAAGAGACTCTGTCAAGACAGTATCTGACAATGCAAACGACTCTACAAAAACTATCTCTAACGATATGGACGATACAACAAAGTCTGTTTCTAACGACACAGTAAAATCTATCCCAGAAAAAACAGAGACTAAATAATCTCTTTTACATTTCCGCCCTCCTCTTTTAGAGGTGGGTTTATACTCTGCATTTTTTATCCAAAATCGTAACTATCTGTAGAGATACAGTAGATCTCAGCAACACTCTTATGGTCTCTGCTTCCCTCTTTTTGTTTTAATATTGGGAATCTCTAAAAATATAGATTGCTTCACTTCGTTCGCAATGACAAATCCCGTCTTTGCGAGGCTTTATAAAAGCCGAAGCAATACAAAATATAAATTTTAGAGGCGTTAAATAGAGGCAAATCGTTTTGTTAAAACTCATCATCCTCTCCGAACTCTTCTTTGAGAGCTTTTTGGTACTCTTCTTCTTTTTCTTTCTTAAGCTGTGCTTCGGTCAAAACCGCCTCATGGAGGAATTCGCCAAAATAAGTTTTAGACTCTGTGTAGGCGAGAAAAAGATACAGTCCCACCAAAAATGCGAGGGAAGTCAAACCTGCAATCAGCTTTTGAGCCAAATTAAACGTTTGTATAGGATCTTTTTGGCGTACTTCGCAAACACCTCCTGGGCAGTGTTGCGGATCGTCTTTGGTGAAGACTCTATAGATAAAGCACCCTACGCATATCGAAAAAGCACTCTCAAGGAACATCAGTGTCGCACAAAGCACACAAATCAATACCTTATAAAAGGTGATATCCCAGTTCAAAACAAACCAGTAAACCATCGGGAAAGAGATAAACCATCCAATAGTCCATGCAAATCGTTTTTGCAAAGCACCTACATACTCAGGCTTCTGATTCTGAACAAAAAACCTTCCCATCAGCAAAGAAGGAACGTAGTTTGTGTTGATTACTCTCATCAGAAAATCAAAAAACAAAAATGCGATGTACACTCTAGCGACCATAATATGATTGAACCCGATACCGACAAAAATGACAATCACACCAAGCATTCCCAAGATTCCAGCTGCTGCTCTAGCTTCTCTTTCGTTTACGACCCTAATCTCATATCCATGTACTTTCTCACCATAATCCAATAAAAAACTCTGCAAGGTCAAACCCTATCCTTTTGTGATATAAATTTTTCAATCTTTCCTAATACTTTGCACGCAGAAGACCAAATTAAATGAAGAGCATCTCTTGTGAACCCTAAATTTCTAAGGTCATTTGTAGCCCACTTATTTTTACATTTTATCTTCAACTTTCCTAATGTTTTGTCAAAAAATTGAGTAAATCTTACTTTTTTAGGGTAAAACTCACTCAATTTTTCTTCTTTTTTATATCCTTTTTGTCTTTTTGCTTCTCTTTTCTTCTCTCATGTTTTACTGTTTGTTGATTTGAAGTTCGATAGAGGTTTTATACCAATCTCACAATTCCATTTTCGATCATCACAATTCCCTCCAATTCCGCTTCATAGATGCGTTCTCCAAACGCTTCAAGCGAAACATCAAGCGTTGGAGAAGATTGACAAAAGTAGTAAAAATCATCTTTAGGAATATCGCTTTGGATTGCTTTGCCAAAACGTGATGCAAAACCTTCGATATCATAGATTGGTTTGGCTTCACCTCTTGCAAGCAGTGCGTTTGTACCCAAACTCTCATCAAGCCTGTGAGGCAATACATAAATCTCTTTTTGCATTTTTTGAGCATACTCGACACTTCGCATACTACCGCTATCAATAGCCGCTTCAGTCACTACCAAAATCTCTCCAAGTGCTACCACAAGTTCATTTCGTACTACAAAACTCCAATTTGTCGCTTTGACTCCTTTGGCAAATTGACTCAGCATCAATCCCTCTTCTTCAATCTGACGAATCAATCCGCTATTGACTACAGGATAACGAATATCAAGTCCAGACGCAGCAATCGCAATCGTATTTTCTGCTCCAGCACCATTATGAGCAATCGCATCAACACCCATCGCACCACCACTTACAACACACACGCCACGATTTGCTAATGCTTTGGCGATTTGATAAGTCATCTCACGTGTATAGTTGGTGGGTTTTCGTGTACCAACAATTGAGACTTTAGGACGCATCAGCAGTGCGGTATTGCCTTTGCAATAGAGCTTTGAGGGATACTTTTGCATTGCATCAAGTTCGCAAATGTGTTGTGTGAGTTCTGTTATCACTCTTTGCTCCTCAAAAAAGATTCTCTCCACGAACACCATCAAACACTTCGTCGATATACACTACATCAACGCTTTGGAGTATTTTTGATGCAGTCGATAACGCTTTGAGTGTCGCAGGATGAGGATGACCAATACCGATAGCAATACCATTTTTATGGGCTTTTTGCACCAACTCTTTGAGTTGTTTATGAATTGCAACAACACTTTGAATATTATCAATAAAAACATCACGACTGATATATCTATCGCCAAACTGTCTTGTAATCTGTGGGAGTTTGGAGCTACCAATCGTACGACTGTCTACAAAAACAAAACCGCGTTTGCGAAGTGATTGATAGAGCATCATCATCGCATTATAGTTTTGTGTAAATGTAGAACCTGTGTGATTGTTGATATATTTTGCTGTAGGAAAAAGCCGCCTTATCTCCTCTGCTCTCTCTTCTATTTGTGCTTGTGAATCACGAACAGTGAGTGTTTTGTAGTGTTTGTTAAGTGATGGCGAACCTGACTCCATCGGAAGATGAATCATATAGTGTCGTAAATGTGTCGCCAACTGTTCGGAGTGCATATTCATCGCACAAGGAGGAAAAATCGAAGGCGTGAGTTTGAGACCTGTCGCTTTGATACGTTCAAGCTGTGTTTGATTGCTCACATCATCAATGATCAAAACCACTTTAGGACGACCGCCGTGAAAGTGTGGATGTGTATCATAAGGAATTGGTGTCGCGATCGGAAATGGTGTAATGTGAGGTTTTTTCTGTTCTGTCGTTTGGTTCTCTTCTTGTTTTTGTGGTTTTGGTGTTGGATATTTGATAATGAGTGGTGTTGGAATTGGAATTGGTGTTTGGGTGGTGTTTGATTCATGAGTTTGTGTTGGATGTGGTTTTGTTGGTAAAACCAAAGGTGTTGGAGAGTGTTTTGGCAAAATAGCTTGAGTCGGTAAAAGAGTTTGAGTCGGTTGTGGTGTCACAACAATTTGAGACTGGCTATAGAGAAGATGATAATAAAACCATCCCAAAAGACTCAAAAACAAAACCGATATAAAAATCGTTAGATAAAATCTTACGTCAAAACGTTTTGTTTGTATTTGTTTGGACTCTGTGGGTTTGATAGACTTGGGTATTTTATTTTTTTTAGTGGACATTGAAGCCTCTTAAGATGTTTTGGAAATTGTATCCAAAGCATAATAAGAGACAATATGTATCAAACTTGAGATAGCCTATTACGCAACGTGTGTGACTCTCGCCTCTTGTGCGTATTTTATACCAAGTTCGTATGCTTTGAGGTTGGCTTCGTGTACTTTTTTGGGTACTTTAGAGAGCATTACCTCTTTGAGTTTGTCATTATCAACAGCACTTGTGTAGTCGTTGGCGATTGCAAGTGCCACAACGGATTGCGTAATCACATTGCCAACTTCCTCTTTGGCGATTGTAATGATAGGAATCTCAACAATATTCCACTTTTGTTTGTCTTCTTCGCTTGGTTTGACCAACGCAGGATCAACTACAATAGTGCCACCAACAGAAACGCCACCCTTAAAAAGGTCGTAGCTCACTTGTGCAACAGAGAGCATAAAATCAATCTCGCCATCATTTGCATAAGGATAAAAAATCTCATCATCATCAAGCGTAATATCCACGACGGTTGGTCCGCCGCGTACTTGAGATGTATAGGTTGCAGTTTTCATACCATAACCACCAAGTTCAATTTTTGCTGAAGCGAAAATTTCGCCCGCAAGAAGTACACCTTGTCCACCAACTCCTGTAAATCTCATCAAAGTACGTGCCATGTGTTTCTCCTTAGATTTTTTTCGCGAAGTCGTCTTGCGTAATAACGCCTCTTTTGCCTTGGTGTACTGCTTTGATATCTTCATACATATCGCAATACTCTCTTGCCTCTTTGTTTTGTTTTAGAATACCTGTTGGGAAAAGATTGAGTTGCTCTTCAGTAGAGAGTGCATCGTATTTTTTCTTAGGCATTGTGATGCTATCGATCCAATCAAGATTCTCCATCGCTGATTGCATTTTGTTTTTTCTACCAAGATTGATATGGCAGTTTGACATCGCTTCAACATAAGAGAAACCTCTATGCTCCATCGCTTGCATCAAAAGCTTCTCAAGTTTTTTTGGATCAGTGACATTTTCTCTACCGACGAATGAAGCACCAGCTGCAATTGCAAGTTCACATCCGTCAAATGTTGGATCAATGTTTCCTGCTTTTTGTGATACTGTCCACATTCCTTGTGGCGTGGTCGGAGAGGTTTGTGAGTTGGTCAAACCGTAGATGAAGTTTTGGATTACGATAAGTGTCATATCGATGTTTCTTCTACATCCGTGGATTGTGTGGTTACCGCCAATTGCCAACGCATCGCCATCACCTGCGACACAGATTACTTTTTTTGTTGGATTGGCAAGTTTAATACCTGTAGCAAACGCAACTGTTCTACCGTGTGTTGTATGTACAGTATTGAAATCCACATAAGAAGAGAATCTTCCCGAACATCCAATACCAGAGACGACACACACCTCATCTTTGCTCCATCCGAGTTTTTCAATCGCACGGATAAATGCTTTTAGGACGATACCGTCACCACATCCCCAACACCAAAGTGTTGGCATTTTTTCAAGTCTCAAATAACTGTCATAGTTGAATGCCATATTAAAATACCTCTTTTACTTTATTTACAATTTCATAAGGAGAGATAGGTCTTCCGTTTACTTTATAAAGACCTTGAATATCAAGTCTACTAGAAACTCTCTCCACCTCTTCAGTGTATTGTCTAATATTTAGCTCAACACAAAGAACATTTTTAATCATATCGGTGTATTTGCGAATACTCTCCGCAGGACTTGGCCAAAGTGTGATTGGTCTAAAAAGTCCCGCTTTGATTCCTTGAGCTCTAAGGTGTCTAATCGACTCTTTTGCAGAAAGAGATACAGAACCATAAGCGATAATCAACACTTCACCCTCTTCTCCAGTCATATCATCAAGCATAAACTCTTCATTAAACTCAAGCTCATCTCTGTGCATCATCACTTTGTCTTCAAGTCTTTGGATAAGTTTTCGACATGTTTCTATCTCTTCTGTCGGGAAGCCTTTTGAATCGTGATGAAGTCCTGTAAAGTGGTATCTGTAGCCTTCAAACATCGGATTAAGTACCGCTGGCTCATCAGAACCAACACCATAAGGTCTGTAATCCTCTGGTGTGCCATCAAATTTTTTGCGTGGCACAATCCCATTTTTAACCTCTTCTTCAGTAGGAATAACTGCTTTTCCATGCATGTGTCCAATCGTTTCATCGGTAAGAACAAACACTGGTTGCATAAATCTATCCGCAAGATTAAATGCTCTAACCACTTCAGTATAACACTCCGCAAGATTACCTGCACAAAGCGTGATAGATCTATAGTCTCCGTGTGATGGGTTTTTTGCTTGTCTTACGTCACCTTGAGATACACGCGTTGGAAGACCTGTCGAAGGTCCACCACGCATAACGTTTACAATCACCAAAGGAACTTCCGTCATTTGTGCCAAACCAAGGTTTTCTGCTTTCAAAGAGATACCAGGACCTGAAGTTGCAGTCAATGCTCTTACGCCTGACATACCAGCACCTATAGCAGCAGCAACACCTGCAATCTCATCTTCCATCTGAATCGCAACGCCACCTATTTCAGGAAGTAAATCTGAAATTGTGTGCATGACTTCTGATGAAGGCGTGATAGGATATCCAGCAAAAAATAGACATCCCGCATCCACTGCAGCTATTGCTGCTAAATCGTTACCAGTAGAAATAATTTCTCTTGTTTGCATTGTTACATTACCTCCTTGAATTGGGCAGGCAATCTATACCCATTGTTCATAATCGCCTCTTGTCTTGCTTTTGATGTGTCGGTAAGTTTTGCAAATTTAAATTCGCTTTTTTCTGCTACATAAATTGCAAAATCAGGACATGAAAGCTCACACTCATTACATCCAATACAAGCCTCTGGTGCTACGATATCGATGATCGCACCCAATGTTGAACTTGCATCTGCCTTCATAGAAAGTACGCCTGCTGGACAAGCATCCACACAGATATCACATGCTTTGCATCGTGATGTATTCACCCATACCGGAGTATTTTCTGGTGCAACCATTACTGCCATTTGTGCCCCTTTAATTAAAATAAATTCAGTGATATTGTCGATTCACTATGCCAAAAGGATACAATAGATTAATTAATTTGAATAAAAATAAGAATTCATTGTCAAAACAACAAGTAGCATTGTTACATTTTGAGGCAATATAATAAGAGCTGTTTTGTACTATTTACTCCGACCACTTTCCAACTGCACACGATACGAAACTTTTTGCTTTCACTGTTTGCGTCTCGATAAAGTTCATCTTTTCATCTACCAACGGATATCCCAACGCTTTGAGTGCTTCACCCAGTTGCTTTATCCTCTCATCGTCAATCTCAAGGCTAATTTGACGTGGAAAATGCTCCAAATCCACCTCAATATCTCCAAAATCCTCTCTTAACTTCTCTTTGAGTGTTTTTGAGCATCCACCACACTTGACATTTTGCACTTGAAACGTTTGTCTCATCTGTTCTCCTTAAATATATAGGTTTTTATTAGGCACTACATCTTAAAAAATATATGTGTATATTCTTCACACATTATTTTAGATTGTGTGATTTATGACAATACAACAATCAAAATTCAATACAATCGCGACTCAAAAGGTTACTGCTAATATCTCTATCAAAACGTAAAATGCTCACCCAAATAGTACTTCTTGACACTCTCATTGTGAGAGATCTCATGACTTGAACCTTGAGCCAACATCTTACCGCTACGCATCACATACGCACGATCACAAATTCCCAACGTCTCTCTTACATTATGATCTGTGATCAAAATTCCCATATTGAGTTCGACCAACTGCTTGATAATCGTCTGAATATCCAACACTGCGATTGGATCAACTCCAGCAAAAGGTTCATCAAGCAACAAAAACTTTGGCTCCGCCACCAATGCACGTGCGATCTCCGCACGTCGTCGTTCACCACCACTAAGCCTCAACCCTTGTCTGTTGCGAATGGGTTCGATATTAAACGTCTCCAAAAGTTTTTCTATACGAGAACGAATGATCGCTTTTGGAAGTCTTAACGCCTCAGCAGCAATAAACAGATTCTCTTCAACAGTCAAATCTTTGAATATACTCGACTCTTGCGGTAGATACCCAATCCCCATCTGCGCACGTTTGCTTAGTGGAAGATGTGTGATATTTTCACCATCCAAATAGACTTCGCCCTGCGTAGCATCCGTGAGACCACACACCATATAAAACGAAGTGGTTTTCCCTGCACCATTGGGTCCTAAAAGTCCAACAATCTCACGACTTTTTACTTCGAGCGAAACATCATAAACAATATTTGTTTTTTTGATGGTTTTGGCAAGATTTTTGGCTTCGAGCTTATGTATCTGCATCTGTATCCTCTATTGTGTATTTTCGTCCATCTTTATATGGTGAGATCAAAACAAGAGTTACATTATATCCGACGCTCTCTAAAAACCGTTTCAGTCTATCACTTCCCCACTCTACAATATGCCAACCTGACCTCTCAAACTCCTCATAAAGTCCCATCTGCATAAAAACCTCATCTTCCAAACGATAAAGATCATAGTGAAAAAGAGTCTCACCATAACAGTGTTGAAGCGAAAAAGTCGGCGAAGTGACTGCGTTCGTTACTCCTTTGGCTTTGGCTATCGCTTGTGTGAGTGTCGTTTTTCCAGCAGCCACATCACCACGCAAAAAAAGAATCGTATCAGCAGGAAGTCTATCGCACAAATACTCTGCTACTTTTTGTATCTCATCAAGCGATGCAACTATCTCACGCATCAAAACTTACCGACTCAATGCTTGAGAGAGATGTATGATTTTCTCAAGATGCGTAAGTGCTTTACTGCTATCAAGTGCCTCAACAACTCTCTCAATCGCCTCTCGTACATCTCTCACCTTTCCCTCAACAAAAAGAGCAAACGCAGCATTCAGCACCACAATATCACGTTTTGCTCCACGCTCTTTTGCACTCAAAATATCTCGTGTGATTATGGCGTTTAATGTAGCATCGCCACCTTGTATCGCTTCTTTAGAGGATTTGGCAAAGCCGTATTGTGCAGGATTGATTTCACCTTCTATGATTCTTCCTTCGTGCAAATAGGCAAAAACTGTATTTGTCGCCAAACCAATCTCATCCATTCCATCAAGCGAACTTACCACAAATGCTCGTTTTGCATCAAGCCTCATCAGTGCCTCAGCCATCAGCCTCACATAAGAAGGATCAAACACACCTAAAAGATAGTTTTTTGCACCAGCAGGATTACTCAAAGGACCCAAAATATTAAAAATAGTTCGGTGAGGAATAGATTTACGAATTGGCATAATAGACTTCATCGATGGGTGATGATCAGTCGCAGGGAAAAAACAAAATCCCGTCTCTTCGAGCATCATAATTTTTTTGTCAATCTCCATATCAATCCCGATTCCCAACGCCTCAAGCAGATCAGTTGAGCCAGAGTTAGAAGTAATGCTTCGGTTTCCATGCTTCGCAACCACTACGCCCATTGATGCTAATAGCAATGAAACTGTTGTAGAGATATTGAAACTTCCACTTTTATCACCGCCTGTACCGACAATATCGACCGCTCTCTCAAGCAGTGTTTCACTCAACGGCACAGTGATAGCATGCGAACGCATCACAGATGCTACATCAGCAATATCCTCGGCACTTTCACCTTTTTCGTAAAGTTCGATAAGCAACGCTTTAGCCTCACTTTCGCTCAATTGATTTTCAAACAGTTTTTCAAATGCTACTTTATAGCTCATAACTCTCCTATTATTAAATTTTGGGCATCTCTAAAAACCGTTATGCCAAACTTGATTTGGCATCTGTTGTGTC
>DYPM01000191.1 GCA_020719895.1 Sulfurovum sp.
TCTCTGAACCATTGACGCTCAATATCATTCACATCAACGACCACCACTCTCACCTTGATAGTGAAAGTCTCGTCCTTAAAATAGGTGGCGTTTCATACTCTACGCCTGTTGGTGGTTTTCCAAGACTTGTGACTAAAATCACAGAGCTACAAAACACACTCACAAATCCTGTGACACTTCACGCGGGCGATATGATCCAAGGGACACTTTATTACACTGTATTCAAAGGTGAAGCGGACGCTACGATGATGAACCTTATCAAGTGGGACGGAGTGAATTTGGGTAACCACGAGTTTGATGATGGTGACGCAGGTCTTAAAAAACTTCTTGATGCACTTGATAACAATCAAGCACCTGTGGTTTCTGCAAACGTTATTCCAGCAGTAGGAAATATTCTTGAAGGACTTTGGACACCATATAGAATCATTGAGCGTAATGGTCAGCAAATCGCTATTATCGGTATCGATATTGTCAATAAAACTGTAAATTCTTCTTTCCCAAGTAATCAAATCACTTTTACGAACGAAACTACAACATTACAAAATACGATTAATGCTCTAAAAGCACAAGGAATCAACAAAATCATCGCTTTGACACACTATGGTCTTTCAAACGACAAAAGTTTGGCGACAAGCATAGACGGTGTAGACGTGATTATCGGTGGAGATTCACACTCTTTGATGGGTGACTTCTCAATGGTAGGTCTTGTGAGTACAGAGACAAACTATCCGTTTGAGACAATAGATGCAACAGGACACAAAGTGTGTATCGGTCATGCGTGGGAGTACTCTAAAGTGATCGGTAAGATGGAAGTGAATTTTGATGCAAATGGTATAGTGACAAGCTGTACAGGTACGCCAATGCTTGTCATCGGTGAGTCTGCAAGAGCAGAAGTAAACGCAACCGTAGCAAGTTACGCACAACTTCAAATCATAGCCGAAGATGCAACGACCAAAACAATCCTCAAACCATACTCTGATTCAATAGAAGCAAACAAATCTAAAGTGATCGGATTTTCAGGTGAATTCCTCGGTCACAACCGTATTCCAGGCAAAGCTTACTATGGTGTAAGCCTCCCGCTTGGTTCTGATATCGCACCACTCGTTGCAAAAGCATTCTATGACAAAGCACTTCGTGCAGATGTCTCTATCCAAAATGCTGGTGGCGTACGTGTATCAGTCAATGCAGGTGCTTATACAATCGGTGATGCCTATACACTTCTTCCGTTCTCCAACACACTTTATGAGCTTGATATGACAGGGACAGAGATCAAACAAGTGCTTGAAGAAGCAACATGGATGGCTCTTCTTGGCGGTTCATCAGGTGCATTCCCATACGCTTACGGACTAAAATACGATGTAAATGCGTCTGAGGTAAATGGTAGCCGTATTGGTAACCTTGAGGTCATGGATCGTGAGACAAAAACATGGTCTCCTATCACACCTACAGCAGATTATATTGTCGTAACCAACAACTATACAGCACAAGGCAAAGATGGCTATCTTACTTTTGGCACAGTACAACAGACACGCCCTGGTGTAAATACCTATTATGATTACGCAATGAGTTTTGTGGATTATGTTGTAGATCTTAATGAGTCTAACAAAGTCTTGACAAAACTTCCTTCAGCAGAACATCCAATTAAATCGTACTCAACTCCAAC
>DYPM01000076.1 GCA_020719895.1 Sulfurovum sp.
GTTCAATTTTATAAGAGTGACCAGTCGCACGAGTCGTCGGTACGAAGACTTGATTTTGAGCTTTGCTTAAAATTTGAGAATTAATCAAATAGTTCAATTAGAAACATTCAACTTCTAAAACAAAAAGTCTTATACGTACGGCTTTATTTAGAGGGATTTATGGCAGTAAAAAGAAGAAAGATTAAAGTTATGATAAAAAGTAAAAATGAATATTTGAGAGAGAAAAGGAGTTTTAAATAGCAAGAGAGAAACCCTCTCTTGCTATGAATGATAGATTAGTTGGCAGATGAAGCGTATCCGTCAGAACCACCAGCATAAGAAGCAACATCAGCAACACCACTTCCAAGGCTCTCTACGGTATAATATGCACCATCAGCAACACCATCTACTGCATAAGCAACGCCATCAGCAACACCGCCAACACCATAAGCTACGCCATCAACTGCCAATTCACCAGCACCTACTACGCCTTCTCCAACATATACAACACCGTCTCCGATTGCGCCTACGCCTTTAGAAGTGACATACTCAACCGCGTTACCTGTATACTCAGCACCTGTTGCTACAACATCTACAGTCGTACCAACAGTTTCTGCTGTAGCATTACCAGTTACATCGATAACATCTGAAGTAGCAGAAGCAACAGAACCAACACCGTCAAGTGTATTTTCGCCAATAAAAGCACCTAAATCAACTGCTCTGCCTGCTGTATAGCCTGCTACCTCAACACCTGTATCAACAACACCAAGTGCAGCTTCAGCACCAAATACTGCTACGCTTCCTGCAGTACCTGCTGTAAATGTTGCAACATCAATACCGCCACTTGCAGTTCTTCTTACTGCTTCACCTGCGATCAATGCAGTTTCGCCAGCAGCATTTGCGGTGTAGAGAGTAATATCTTTTGCGTTTCTTGCTACGAAGTTTGTAGCAAGAAATGTTTTGCCTCCTGTGTAAGCTACTGCACCAAGTGCTGTGCTACCTGTAAATGTAGCAAGTTGAACTGCTTTTTCACCAACAAAATAACCTGTGTTAAGTGCTGTTTTTCCTGTGTATTTGACCAAATCAAAACCATTTCCAACAACTGAACCTGCAAGTTGGATTGGTGCTTTAACAATGCTTGAACCTGTACAACCAGAAAATACAAATATACCAGCTACTGCTGTACTCATAAGAATAACTTTTTTCATTTCATGACTCCTGTAAAAATTTAATATAGTTTCGCTTCTAAACCGTGTCTTTTAAAACGGTAGAATGGTATCACAAAAATCTTAGAGCAATATGAAAAATAGGAATTCATTATACTTCAAATGGTAACATTTTTGTTTCCATTATACATGAATCTATGGTTGGCTTGAGGGATATTGAGTATCGTATATTTAGAGGAAATGCTTTGGCGGTGCTTTTGCCTATCGCTACTGCTTTATAACTCTCTTCCCAAAAAAAGTTTTTCCAAAAACATTTTACTGTCGATGGTGAAGTGAAAATAATATAAGACTCTTTAGCGGGAGCTTTGCTTTTAGCATAATTAATACACGAAGTGTGATAGAGTATCTGCTCTTTGATTGTGATATCACTAATTTCGAGTGCTGATTTTATGTCATGTTGCACTTCTTGAGGTCTTAGATAGAGGATTTTTTGTGTTTTGAAAAGATCAGAAATTTCATCAGCGAGATTGATACCGTAGCTTTCGGAGGCGACATAAGCCACCGTGCCACCATATTTTTGAATTTCGTTTTTGGTCGCTTCGCCAATCGCAATAGTCGGTATGGTTTTCCATTTTTTGTTGATACTTTCAGCACTTCTAACTGCTTGCTTAGAGGTAAAAAGCAACAAATCAATATCCTCACACTCAAACGTATTTGTCGTGAGTTCAAACTGCAACATTGGTAAATGAACTGTTCCTTCGTATGGTGTTGGTGAAAGAAGATAAACAGAAGGTGTTTGCATCAATAGTGTTCACTTTTCTACTAAAGATTTACCATAAACTGTCACTTTGTTCATCTCTTCATCATCGTAAGGATCAAAATGTGGTGTGATAACCCATCTTTTTTTGGATTCAAGTGCCATAATTTTCTCCTCGATCTCATCTGCGATACGGTGTGCTTCAAGAAGTAGCATGCTTGGACGCAATACGAGATGAAACTCTACAAAGTTAGTAGTTCCATCGGTTCGTGTACGAAGCCAATGGTGGCTTGTCACTTGTGGTTGAGAATCGATGATAGCACCAATTGCCGTAACAATATCAGCATTGAGAGATTTATCAAGCAATATCTCTACGCCTTCGACTATGATTTGATACGCCGAATAGATGATATATATACCAATCGCAAAACCCATCACGCTGTCTATGATGTTCCATTGCGTCGCCCAAACCACTAAAAGCGTCACTAAAACCACTGCATTGCTCCATAAGTCTGTTTGATAGTGCAACGCATCTGCTTTGATGACGATATTGTCAGTCTCTTTTGCAACAGCAAGAAGATAACGCACCAAAAAAAAAGTCATAAAAAACGAAAAAAACATTGCAATCAAAGCAGGTTTCAAAAGCAAAATTGGTGTATTGTCGGTAAGTTTTTCTATCGCTTCGGAGAGAATATAGATACCAGAAATAGTAATAACTGTTCCTTCTATGACCGCTGCAATTGCTTGCACTTTTCCTTTGCCATAGTGATACTCTTCATTTGGATGTTCTTCTGATGTTTTGATGGCAAAAAAATTAAAGATAGAGACGATACTGTCCAAAAAAGAATCAATAGCCGATGCCAATACTGTCACAGAACCACTCATAAATCCAATAGTAAGTTTGAGTACGACAAGCAAAATAGCTACCGAACTTGAAACAATGGTTGCTCTTTTTTGTGGAGAGATTTGCATCACTATTTCCTTTTTTATTTGATGGAGGCACTTTTAACGAACAAGTTCGTTAAAAGATGGTAGGGACATTTATGTCCCTGCAACCCCCTAAAGCTACGAAAAACAAGTTTTTCGAGAGTTTAAATCCAATTTAAAATTCCCCTCTTGAGGGGTGTCCAAAGGACGAGGTGGATACTCTTGGGTTACGAAAAACAAGTTTTTCGAGAGTTTAAAGTGTGTACGAGGTTAATTTTTAAGTTTAAGATATGAAATGACAAAAATAGTAAGATTTTAGCAAGGTGTTATAAAAGTAGAGATAGAAAAAACATCAACACATCAAAAAACGTGTTGATGTTTGAAAACAAAAGAGACTCAAGAGAACATTTTGTGTTTTAGAACGCTCGAGTTGCCAAAGTTGAAATTCGAGAAGCAAATGCTCCTTTGTCTTTAGGCTCTAATCCTTCGGCGAGTTTTGCATTGTCAAGCAATACCCACGCAATATCTGCAAAAAGAGACTCGTCTTCTAATCTATCCATTTTTTTGATCACCTCGTGGTCAGGATTTATTTCAAGTATTAAAGGAATTTCTGGCATTGCTTGTCCCATTTGCACAAAAAAATGTGCCATGCCTGCCATTGGATCAGAAGTGTCTTTGAGAACACATGATGGAGAAGTGGTAAGACGTGTAGAGATTTTTACCTCTTTGATCTCTTCGCCAAGGACTGCTTTGATTTTGTCGGTGAGAGATTTGAACTCTTTATTTATCTCTTCTTTCTCTTCATCGGTTTTTGAGTCTGGAGCATCAATCGTAGTGATATCTTTGAGCGTCCACTCTTTGTACTCTCCAATCATTGGTGTGACAATCTCATCTACCTCTTTATCGTCCATAATCAGCACTTCGATTTCTGCTTTTTTGTACGCTTCGATCAATGGAGAGTTGCGGAGTACTTTTTCGCTTTCACCTACTATGTAATAGATCTCTTTTTTGTCACTGTTGCCACGACTGATATATGATTCAAGAGAAACTAAGCCTTCTTCTTTGGAGCTTTTGTATTTGACGATGTCAAGTAACAACTCTTTATTGGTGTGGTCGGTAAAAATTCCCTCTTTGATGACACGGTTGTACTCTTTGGTAAAGGTTTCTGCTTCTTCTGCATCAAGTTTTTTGATTGTTTGAAGGATTTTTTTGACGGAGTTTTGTTTGATATTTGCCAAAATTCTGTTTTCTTGAAGAATCTCACGTGAGACGTTTAGTGGCAAATCCTCTGAATCAATAATGCCTCTTACGAATCTCAAATAAGGAGGCAACAAATCCTTTTCGCTATCGGTGATAAAAACACGTTTTACATAGAGTTTAACTCCAGATTGATAGTCGGCTCGATACATATCCATCGGTGCTTTTTTGGGAATATAAAAGAGTGTCGTAAACTCATTAGAGCCTTCTACTTTATTGTGAAGATAGGTTAATGGTTCTGCATCGCCGTGATTGATGGTTTTATAGAACTCTACATAATCCTCTTTTTTGAGGTCTGATTTTGAAAGTGTCCAAAGAGCAGTTGCCGCATTGGCTTGTTCTGATTTTTGTACAGTTTTGGTGACTTTATCGTCTCCTTCGCCCTCTGTCTCTTCTGTAGTGTAGTTGAGCATAATTGGATAAGCGATGTGATTGGAGTATTTTTTGATAACCTCTTGAGTACGCCATTTGTCAAGATACTCTTTCTCTTCTTCTTTGAATTTAACGTAAATGATTGCTCCGTGAGACTCCTTAGTCACAGCTTTGGTTTCAAACTCTCCAGTGCCATCAGTGCTAAACATATAGGCTTGCTCTTCGCCTGCTTTTTTGGTGATCACATCGACACGATCTGCAACCATAAAGACTGAATAGAATCCGACTCCAAACTGTCCAATGAGATTGCTATCTTTTTTGGCATCGCCTGTGAGGTTTTCCATAAAGGCTTTGGTGCCTGACTTTGCGATTGTACCAAGGTGTGCGATAAGCTCCTCTTCGTTCATTCCGATACCGTTATCTGAAATAGTCATTGAGTTGTCTTCTTTGTCGAGTTTGACACTAATCTCGCCTTTCCAATCAATCTCTTTGAGCCTTTCATCTGTCAATCGAATATAGTTAAATTTATCAATCGCATCACTTGCGTTAGAGATAAGCTCTCGTAAAAAAATCTCTTTGTTGGAGTACAAAGAGTGCGCCATCAACTGAAGTAGTTGACCGATCTCTGTTTGAAATTGATGTTTTGCCATAGGCTATTTCTCCTTTGTTGAATTTGAGCGAAAATTATAATCGAATTATCTAAATAATTCTCTAACGTAAAAGTCCTCGTACCTCATCTTCATCAATCAAATCTTTTTCATATTTTACGACAGCTACATTTTCTGTTTCATTGATATAAGTCTCTACGATCGCTTCGTGTTGGGTGAGTCCTGCTACTTTGGTGCGATCAAAAATATCAAGAGAGAGATATACATTTCCTCGTTTGTTTGGATTTGGCATTGTAGCAACCCACAAAAACCATCCGATACTCAAAATTGCCACCAAAATTGCCAAAGTCTCTCTGTCATAGTGTTGCATCACAAACCCAGCCATCAAACCACCAAAAAAGATACCTACATACGCAAAAGTATTAGCAACTCCCAAAGCCGCTCCTTTTTGATGCACTTTTGCAAATTTACTTACAAAACTCTGCAATAACGGCTCAAACATATTAAACCCAATAAAAAACAGCACTACACCAACAATAAAAACCCACGGAGTAGAGGCAAAACCCATCGCGATAAAACCTAAAAAAATCACTACAATAGAGACCAAAAACACCTGTCGTCCTTTGCCATACTTCTCTCCAAATACCGCTGCGGGCCCCATCGCAAGTACACCAAAAATCGTAGCAGGAAGATAGACTTTCCACAGATCCGATTTTTCCCAACCAAATCCTCCAACGTCAATAGCGTGCGTCATTACTACAGGAATAATAAAAAACGCCATTGTCATAATAGAAGAGTGAAACAAAAAGGTGACATACATTCGTGTAAGAGCTTTGTCTTTGAAGACATCCATAATTTTTGACTCCTCTTCGGCGTAAGAGTGGATGATTGTAGGTGGCTGTGGCACTGCTCCAAAAAGTATCCCAATTGCCATTATTGATAAAATTGCTGTAAGCCAAAAAAGCTTATCAATTCCCCAATTACCGCCTATAATTGGAGCGATAATCATTGCTATAGCAAAACTTATCGCAATCGTTCCGCCCATAATTGCCATAGCATGAGCTCTCTGTTCCTCTTTGACCAAATCTGCAATCATCGCAGAGACTACCGAACCAATCGCACCTGCTCCTTGCAACAAACGCCCCAAAAGCAACATATAAACATTGTCACTCATCGCACAAACGATAGAGCCGATAATAAAAATAATCAACCCAACCAAAAGAGTTTTTTTGCGTCCAAATTTGTCACTCATGAGTCCAAACGGCACTTGAAAAACTATCTGTGTAAGAGCATAGCCACCGACTACAGCACCAGCTAAAAACGGAGTCGCACCGTCCATACCAAGAGCATATACAGACAATACAGGCAACACAATAAAAAGACCAAAAAAACGTAATGCAACGATTAAGCTAAGTGGAAATATCTGTTTAAGCACGTTAAACCTTTGAAATAGGATAAATTTTCACCTATTATAGTGGCTTAAGCTTACCGCTAAGATAAAAAAATGATAAAATAAAACTATTTTTGACACAGGAGAAAACGATGAGATTGGTACTCGCGACTGGCAATAAAGGCAAACTTCAAGAGTTTCGCCAACTGTGCGATGAAGAAATAGTTCCTTTTTGTGACCTGTTGGGTGATTTTGAGATTATCGAAGATGGTGACACTTTTGCTGCAAATGCACTGATTAAGGCACGAACTATCTACAACAAACTTGACAAAAATAGTATAGTCATTGCCGATGACAGCGGAATTTCAGTGCCACTTTTGGGTGGAATACCAGGTATCTACTCTGCTCGTTATGCTCAAGATGAGATTGTGGATCGTAAAGTAAACGACAAAGACAATCGTGATAAGCTCATAGTTGCAATTCAAAACAAAAAAGTCAATCGCACACCTGCACACTATACGGCTGCAATTGCGATTGTTTCAAAATTGGGTGAATATGTAGTGCATGGCTGGATGTATGGCGAAGTGATTGATACGCCACGAGGCGAAAAAGGATTTGGATATGATCCGATGTTTATTCCTCAAGGATACACGCAAACCATAGCAGAGATAGAAGAGCAGATTAAACAGCAGATTTCTCACAGAGGACAAGCAATGGCACTTGCAAAACCAATTATCAAAATGTTATATGGGAAAATCGTATGAAAAAAGAACAATTTACCAAAGACCTCCAAAAAATCTACAATGAACTCGAGCGACGACAAGCAGAACTCAACAGCTATTATCAGTTGATGCACACAGATCACGCAGAAGCTCAAAGAGTAGTCGATCGTTTTTTACAACAGTTGGGTTTGGAAAAAACACCTGAAACTACAATGGCTGCTTTGACACGTATTGTCAATTTACGCGAAGATGGACTTGAGCAAGTGTTGCGTAAACAGTGCAATGAGATTGAGATAATGGACAAAAAAGAGAGTGCTTATCTTTTTGTGAGCCGTTTTCATATAGATCTTCACGAATCTCTTATTTCGTGGATTGAAGATCATGGACTTCTTACGCCATTTTATAGGACACTGATTTCTGGAGTTGATGCGGTTGGTGTAGCAATGAGCGGATGGCAAAGTGCATGGACATCACACATTATCAACGGTATCAATCGTGAACTTTATAGTTATTTTAATGGTGACGAAGAGAAGATATTTGAAAAACTTCGCAACGAAAAGCTATTGGATCTTGACACTGTTGGAGCGATTGGAGATAGATGTTATTCAGTACTTCACAAGCAACACGATGAGAGTTACAAACGTGTCGCTTATGCTGAAGCATTTGCCGAGGAGGTAGCGGAGATATTGGATATATTGTCGGTTTTTATAGATACATTAAGCGGTATGGAAGATGAGGTGTATCATCAAAAAAATGAGTGGATTAATTATCTTCAAACAATTCATACTGCATTAGGGCACACCAATCCCGACGAACTCATTGGCTACTGGGCACAAGTGGATCGTGCATGGATGAGAATCACCACACCAATACAAATCGGTCATCCGTTTGAATACTACGAAGATCACTATCGTAAAGCAGTGGCATTAGAGTGGGATTTGCGTATCGTCAATCCAGCTTTACAAACAGCATCTTCTACAAGACAAAACATCGAAGCGTTTGGATGGGCGTTGGCGACAAAGATCAATACTGAAGAAGCAAAAACTATCATCACAAAAAATATTATGCAAATAAACAAAACGCAACTCTATATTGGACAACCAATGCTCTATTATGGTGCAGAGTTTAATGGTCTTTTTTCTGCTCAAGTTGTGCCTAATGATGAGACAGTATCTGCAGAGATGGGAAAAAAGATTTTTGCGTATGCTGATTTTGTACTTGCTTCCAAAAAAGCCAAACCTATTATGCGACTCACAGTAGAGACTTTTGGAAAAGATTTTGTCAAATCTCAACGTGAATTGATGGAGAACGAACCACAGTTGTGGAATGAGATTTATGATATTTCCACTATTGGACATGAGTTTGGGCATATTTTATGGATTGATAGCGATACCGAATCTCGTATGAATGGTACAGGACAGTTCAAAAATATCGAAGAGTTCAAAGCGACCGCTGGAGGACTGATGGCGTTTTTTTATCAAGAACGCGAAAATCTCAAACGCCATATTATCGACGACCTTGTATCGCGTGCGGTTGGGCTGATGGCATGGCGTGAAGTTGGTGAAGTGTTGCCTTACTACTGCGAAGGATTGATTCATCTTGAGATTCTTTTTGGGTCAGGCGTCCTTCACTATCACGATAAAACCCAAACTCTCTTTGTTAATTACAGCAACTACAATAGTATGAGAATGCAATATATTAAAACCTACGAAAAACTTGCAAAGCACTATCTCGCCAAAAAAGATGCTTACATTTATTTAAGCGATTATGTCACTCGATATAACGGTGTATATCTTCCTATTAAAGAGCAAATTCATAAGTTTGTAGAACACTATTATGCACGTTATAAAGAGATTGGACAAGAGACAATCACTCTTGATTGAAAAA
>DYPM01000077.1 GCA_020719895.1 Sulfurovum sp.
GTGGATAGGGATTGAAAGGTTGGTTATGTAGAATGCTATCGTTCAAGATATAAAGAACTGTGATGTCGGGAAAAAACTACTTTTAACCCTTTAGCCATAGAGCTAAGTATGCCAAAAGGTGCACAAAACAATGAAAGTAAAATTGATTCAATCAATACAAGCATTTACGAAAAGGATTCAAAAAGCTATGGAACTCAAAGCAATGACTGTAAAATGTACACTATCAAACAAGGTACGCTATGAACTATCGAGTCATCAATTAGAATTTGGTTTAGGCAAGCTCTACTTTCCGAAAGATTTCAGTGGTGACATTATGGTTGTTTTAAGTAACAATACACAAGAAAGCATTCCGCTGAAGACTCTTAAAGAAGAGATAGAAAACGAAAATACAGCAAAAGAGATTCTCAAGCTCTACCCAAAAAGCCTCAGTATTCTAAAGGAGACCATCAAAGATATTGACAACATCAAAGAGTTGGAGTATGGAAAATTTGATTTGGAAAAATTTTATGATATTACCGATTATGAATTGAATAATTTTGCACAGATACCAAGAGCAAGTATTGAAAGTGATGGTCTTTGGATAGATAATGGTATCCGAAAGATTCAACTGCAATTCACTGAAGATATTACATCCTTGATTGGAGAGCAAAATGATACTCAGTCGATCTCTTTAGGTGCTTGCTTTTATGCAAAAAATAACGATACGTTAGACAAAAAGCAACAATTAGAACTCAAAGGAGAGATTCTTTACGGCAAGTTTTTTATCCTATTGGACACTGACCAGTTCTCTTCTTATTTTGAGGACAAAATAGCACTACATACTTTTTTTGGAGAGATTAAGCTTTCATTTATGATTGATCCCACTATTGAGGCGAACTTATACTTTCCATTTAATATCAAAATAAAAAATCCAGCATGGTCAAATGAACATAGAAAAACTGATTTGATTTCGATAGATTTTGGAACCTCGTCCACATGTATCGCCAAAAATGGAGGAAGAGATCTCATTTCATTTAATGATCATCCTCAAACCATAGAAGATTATGAAAATATGACTGCAATGATTCTCTACAACTGGAGAGAGATCTACGCACAGTGGCGTATAGACAATCCTGACATGCCACACTTCAAACGAAGTAAACACAGTGCAGAAGAAACTGACATAAAAGCTGAATACTACAACTATGGCGATACTATCAAAGCAGAACTCAAAGAAGCACCTGATACTAAAACATTAGATGCAATCATTACCAATCTTAAGGCTTTACCAGGAAAACTTGAAGACAACCAATCAGGAAAAGAAGAAGTGATTCCTTTTGATAAAGAGGATTTCAAAAGAAAAGTCTATCTTACAGATGGAATAGGGACACAAAACGAGGAGACGCTCAACCCTATCGCTCTATATGGTTACCTCATAGGAAGGGCGCTAAATTTACAGATATCTAATGCTATTTATACACAGTATGAAATCACTGTACCAGTCAATTTCAATAAGTACAAACGAGAAAAAATTCGCACATCGTTAGAATTTGGTCTTAAAAGATCACTTCCTAAAGGACTTCAAGATGAACTCAAAGTCTCTATTGGATATGAGGAGTCGATTGCACTCTTGGGTGCTGCAAAAAAACTCAAACATCTCAAAATCCCAGAAGAAAAAAAAGCAACCCTTTTTGCTGTATTCGATTTTGGTGGTGGCACGGTTGACTTTGCGTTTGGACTCTATCGAAAAGCTTCAGATGATTCAAAGATTGCACTTTATGAAAACGAATATGAGACTTGCAATGAGGTAATTGAGATCTTCAAAACCGATGGCGAGATGATTGGAGGCGAAGTACTCATAGACGCACTCTCATACAAAATCTATCAAGACAACAAAGAGATCATGAAAAAAGAACAAATTTCGATCGCTATCCCAAATGGCGAAAAAGAGATCGAAAACCATCCCAAAAACCTTATGGGCAAAAGACATATAGACATAGTCAATCTCAAAAGTATCAGCGAGAAATTCTCAAGACCCTTTTTCATCCATGGCGAATTTGATAAAGACAAGAATCCTAAAGTTGAACTCTTTTCGATTGAGGATAGCGACAAGGGAATAGAGATTGAAATGGAGAAGCTCAATCAAGAAGAAGCAGACGAGTTTCTCAAGGAAAAAATCTCAAAAATTATCCAAAACTTTTATCTTATTTTGATGCGTACATTTGCAGACTATCAAGAGAGGATTGAACTCTTTGGATACGATGTGTTTGATATCAAGAATGTCAAAATCATCCAAGCTGGCAATAGCTGTAAGGCCAAATGGGTCAAAAGTGCGTTCGATGAGTTTTTCGAGGATCGTCAGAGAATCATTTTTTTAGACGACAAAAAACGTAACATTACTCCTAAAAACGCCGTAGCAAAAGGTGCATTGATGCTGCAAGAGATCAAAGTTTACAATCACTCCAAATCAGAACAGCATCATGCTATGCCACTCGATAGATACCTTTGGGATATCAACGATGTGGACGAAAACGGAGAAGAGGCAAAGCCTATTCTTGTCAAAGGAGACAACTTCAAGTCAGGCTGGAAGATACTAACAATAAGAACAAACAACACCTTTAGGGTCTATTACTCTCAAGCCGCCTCGGTTATGAGTGAAGATAATCTCATGCAGCACACCATCACAATACCCGATGAGTTAATTGATGAAATAAAATACACAGTGTGTATCAGATCTTATGATGGTGCTTTGGTGGAGTGTGCACTCTCAAACAGAAAAATGGAATCAATAGATGAGAGCAAAAAAATAATCATTGATTTAAATTCAGGGGCGGTCACAAAATGAGTGATTTAAAAAAATATGTTTTGGATTTAGTGGAGAAAATTTTTGATATGATAGAAGGAGAAGAGATGAGCAAGAAAGAGATAAAAAACAGCCTAAAAGAGATCAAAGAGATTTTACAAGAACTCAAATCACAAGAGCAAGAACACCAATCTATTACTACTCAAATGTTTGAGCTTTTGCAAAATAAATATACTGAAGCAATTCAAGAGACTGAGATGTCTAAAAGCAAATTACAGGAATCAAAACATCATATCTATACATTGGAAAGTGACAAAAAATCACTCGAGGCTTCTTTGTTTGAAGAGAAAAAACGTATTGAAGACCATGAATATAGATGCCTACAAAAAGAGGATGAGATAGATAGTATACGGAAAAAGCTTGAGAGTATATCATTAGAAATGAAAGACAAAGAGCGGACGATTCAAGCCCTTGAGTCCTACAAAGAGACTTTTGCTTCAGGCAAGACGATGCGTTTGCTTGAGGCACTCCTGTGCAACAAGACACTTGAAGCCTATCGACGACACTACAACATCACAGACAAATCTACACAGTCTATTCTTCATCTTACGAAACAGCTTCTTGATGCCAAAACCATTATCAACAACTACTATAAGCACCTTTCGGAATATAAAAAAGAGTACCAAGAGGCCATGAGTAGAGAGGAGATTGACTTTTATGGGCAGATCAATGCATACTTTGGAGAAACAATAATTCATATTCCAGAAAATGGAAAAATCAATAGTGAATTCACCAAAGCAGAGCATAGAGGCATCAACGGCGAAACAAGCGGTACGATAGATGATGGCATTGTACTTATTCCTTCTGACGCAGTGGGAAATGAGAAGATTAAAGTAAAACTAAAATCTTAGTCATGTCAAATCAAGAACAACTCTATCTTTACAAAATAGTAGAAAGCACCAAGGCGATAGGAAGAGGCAATCGTTTTGCCATCTGGGTTCAAGGGTGCGATAAATGTTGCATCAACTGTATCGTGCCTGACTCTTGGAGTACCACAAGTGGAGGATATTATACTACTGTTGATGCGTTGGCATCAAAAATTGCTACTAACTTGGCTATAGAGGGCGTGACCATCAGTGGGGGAGAGCCTTTTTTGCAAAGTGAAGCACTTTTTGCATTGATCCATAAGATCCAATCTCATGATAGACGACTGAGTGTTATTGTCTATACTGGATATCTCTATGAGGAGTTGAGGCAAAATACAAACCATCAAAAACTTCTTAGCGTGATAGATCTTTTGATTGATGGCGAATATATCGATGTGTACAATAATGATACACCTTTGGTGGGATCATCCAACCAAACTGTAAATATTTTGACTGATATTGGTTATGAATTAGCTCTTGAGATGCAAAAAAAGCACGCAAGAGAGATTGAAATTTTAATAGAAAATCAGCATGAGGTTTTTATGATAGGGATACCACCAAAAACATTAAATCAAATTTTTAAGGAGTAGGAGTCAAAATGACTCCTTTTTTTGCCAAAGGCAAAGCATTAGTACAAAATTTATTAGCAGGAGAAGCAATGAGCGGTAAAAAAAGTTGGGAAGTTGCGAATGTGTTGAGTCAAGCCGAATCCATCAGAGGTGAGATTTTTAGCTCCTATAAAGAAACTATCCTCAAAGGAATAGAGCAGATAGACAAGCATAATGAAACCATTATGGAGACACAAAGCAAAATACAAAATTACGAACTTAAACAAGATCCAATCATACAAAAAGAGTTACCCAAGCCACTTGAGCATATCAAAGAGCAACTTCGATCTCTGCAAGAACAATCAAAAAGAAAAACCCCACATCAAGCCCATATATTCACAAAAAGATTAAACGATATAGACGCATCCATTACACAATTGAATATGAGATCAAATATTCTAAGAGAAAAACTAAAACAAAACAGTTCTCACTATAAAGATGCAGAATACAATCAAGCAAATCAAATTAAAAATGAAATTGAAACATTAAAGCATTACTACAGAACACTCAAAAGCGACATAGATGTAGCAAAAAATAACACGAGAGAAATCTACGAGTGGAGCATTTCAAGCACAAAAGACTTGAGTGCCATTGAAAAAAACCTTACGGATCTTAAACAAAAAGCACAACAAATAAAAATGATAAGAACAAAAGCCAATGAGCTAAAAAGCGATATTGCACATAGTGCTGAAGATATAGACAAAAGTAAAGCCATGAAGTTTTCTCAACAAGCTTTTGAAGAGATTACAAAAAAGGCTGAAAGTTTTCAAACCCTAAGTAATGAAGAGGCGATCTCGCAACATAGTACGCTTTCTTCACAGATTGAAACACTCAAAATAGACTACACTCAAGAATATCATGAGTGGCTTAGTCGAAAAACATACACCAAAACACTCCTCGATGAGCTATCGGAAAAAGGCTCTATGCACGAACTTATACGTATAGAGGATCAAGTAGAGAGGAGAGATGTACGCATCTCCAAATTAGCCTATATTGACCACTACCAAAAAAGTAATAGACAAGAGGAGTTTGAGAGGTCTATCCAAGAAGCCCGACGGCTATTTGAACAAGAAGTATTTGAGTCTTGTAATCAACAACTCGACAAGATTCAAGCATTCCTTCAGGTTTCAAGTAATGATGCTGATGATTTAAGAGAAAATATTGAAGCCAGTACTCAACTAACGCTGAAGATTCGTGAAATTATGCTAAGCGATGCGATCAACTTCAAAAAAGCCCATATAGAATTAATAGACAACAATCCACTCAATGGCTTTAGACTTGAGTGTAAAAATGGTGATACTATCAATTTTGAAAAAATAAAAATTGACAAAGAGCATATTGACATTCAAATTGATCATATCGAAAACACAGCAGGTGGATGCGGTGTGCGATGGAAAGATATGCAACGGGTATTCAATGAGAATGGAATACCCTTAACAGATGTCAGAAAAAACAACACCTCCGTAATTTATAAAGATCTAAGGGGTGCTAAAACAAACCCAAAAGAGCAAGCAAAGGAAACAAAATGAATATCGAAAAACTCAAAATTATGCTCTCAATGAACCCAAAAGAGTTTCAAAATATCATCCTCCAAGAAAATCAAGAGCTGTTTGAGTATTTGAGTTTTTTCAGAAAGGAAGATGAGATTAAAAATGTGATCAGTATCATCCAAGATGACGAAATAAATGAGGAGTCAGAAAAAAATATTTTGATTAATTTACTTTCAATAGAGCCATTCTCCTCTCCTATTGTTGAGAAATTTATCGAAACTAAATTTTTAAACGAAAAAGATTTCATCAAAAAGGTTGATTTGGTTCGTTTAACTACTTATCATCTTGTTGACTCACTTGAAGAACTCAAAAGAAAGATCAGAAACGATAAAACAACCCATGATAAAGACGAAACATCAAAAAAGCTTGAAGCGATAATAAAAGAGATAAAAAAACATGAAAAAAAACTCGAAGAATCTGAGAATCTTAAAAACTCAAATCATCAACTCAAAGAGCTAAAAAATAAGATCAACAAGATAGAAAAAGAGTTAAACACTAAATCGCTTCAAGAATTAGAAAAGAAAATGAATGACTACATCAAGCTTAAGGAAGAGATGCAAAACATCATGCAAGAGATAGAAATGAGTAAAAAAATTTTTACAACCCTTCCCAAGGATGAGGCATAACAATGAACGAGCATTTCAAATCACATCGATTTTTACACAAGCTATCTCAAGGAATGGAGAAAGGAAATGCCTTATTTTATCTTTATGGTAAAGCCAATCAAGACTATATGTTTTTTGATTTTCATTTCGGCATTAAAGAGATTAAAGATTCATTATTTTTATATTTTTACGGTGTTAAAAAGATGGATCTGTTTTGTGTAATTGGCAATAGTGTTGTCACTTGTATCGACAAGATGGGAAGAGAGATTTCTGTTTCAGAAGCAATAGACACACCAAAGACTACGACAGGTTTTGGAGCAAATATCAATTCACAATCATTAGGAAAAGAGAAAAACATCGACAAATTAGCTGAAGAAAAAACACAATCTCTTTCAGGAGAAACTGCATTTGCCAATAATTTAGAGACGATTGAAAAAGCACTCAACACACAAAAAATAGCCATATTTTTTGATGCATTTGAATGGCAGTCAGCTCTTTATAGAAGTGAAAAAAATATAGAACTCCTCAAAAGAGTGCAAAGTTGGGAAAAAACCAAACAATCCGTGATTGTCATTCATATTAAAGAGCCAATCCTACTGAATGAATTTCATTTTAATGTTGATGAAAAACTCTCCCATATGATTTACATAGGCAATCCCACTCAAAAAGAGATCAAAAATGCTTACAGAAGATATATCACAATCAATCGGTCTGATATTAATATGATAGAAGAGGATTTTGACTATATCGCTACTGCCATGCAGGGCAGTCAAAAAACCTTAAGAGAATCAATGAGAGTACTCAAAAATGTGTTAAAAAACTGCACAGATCATGCAATACTTCGCAAAGAGCTTTTTGAGGGGGCGATACATAAAAAAATAGAAGAGAAAATACGTTTATCCGATGTTATATTGGATGTTAAAATTAAAGACGATATTCAAGCCAACGTTGATGCATTTGATATGGAGGAGTACAGCAAAAAAGGCATTATTCTCTACGGACCTCCCGGAACAGGAAAAACTTACATTGCCAAAGCAATCGCCCATGAATACAATATGAATTTTATGACACCAAGTTTAGCAGATCTCAAGGGGGAGTATATTGGTCAAACCAGTGTAAAAGTAAAAAGACTTTTTGAAGATGCTAGAGCCAATGCCCCTACAATTCTTTTCTTGGATGAAATTGATACGATTTTTCCAAAAAGAAGCGGAAGTGATAATGATTCTTATACGACTGATATGGTCAATCAATTTTTGGTAGAGATTGATGGGGCTTCAACAGGAAATCAGAAAATATTTATTATAGGCGCAACCAACAGACTTGAGGTGATAGATAGTGCCATTCGTAGTCGCTTGTCTCAAGATTTTTATGTTCCACTCCCAGGTCTTCTCAATAGAGAGCTGATATTTAATACAAAATTTAAAGATTTCAAACTTTCAAAGCAGACATGGAAACAAACATTTTTGCTCAAAACAGAGGATATGAGCGGTAGAGATATAGAGAATTTCACCAAATCAATCAAACAGGCAATTCGTGAGGATGAATCAAAGATCACAGAGACTCTATTTTTGAAAACCTTGCAAATATGGGAAGAGAGATTTGTGAATGACTTCAAAAGAGACATGCAAGGAACTATAACCATAGAAGACAAAGTAGCACTTCGGTTTGATGATATTATAGGATACGAATCAATCAAACGTATCCTCAAGCAGGAGTTGCAATACATCTTATCCACTAAAGAAGAAAAAGAGGAAATGGAACACTTTAGTATCATACCCAAAAGAGGAACGCTACTCTATGGGTCTCCAGGAAATGGCAAGACAACCTTTGCAGAAAGTTTGGCAGGAGAGGGCGGATTTTATTTTATAAAGGTATTAAGCAAAGACTTTAGTGGTTATAGCTCACTTGAGACACTTAGAAAAATAAAACTGATTCTTGATAACACCATAAAACTTTCCAAAATTACGCAAAAAAAAGGCGTGGTTCTCTTTTTCGATGAGATTGATGCCTTGATTCATTCAAACATGGACAGTATTGTCAGAGCTACGCTGTTGAGTTATCTTGAAGATAAAAAAGGAATGAGGGAGATCCATTCTAAAGTCATTTTAGTAGCCGCAACCAATCACCTCAAAGCTCTTGATGAGGCATCGATTAGAGATGGTCGGTTTGACTCTAAGCTTGAGGTTGAAAGCCCAAATCAAGAAGAAGCCATCAAGATTCTTCAAAGGTTTTTCGAACAAGATGAGACACTTGACATCTCTTGCCTTAATAAAGATTTTTATGAAAAATTTTACAAAGAAGCCTCCCAAAATCAGCAAAAAATACCAATCGTGCAACTCAAAAACATCAAAGAAGAGAAAAAACGAGAAGCCTATATGTATAAATCTATTAAAGATGGCAAGATACACATCCCGTTTAATTAATCACGACAAGTAACATCCGCCAAACGAACCCACCTTTCGCATAGATAGGTTATATTTTATGAAAATCATATCAATGAGAGATATTTAC
>DYPM01000192.1 GCA_020719895.1 Sulfurovum sp.
GCTGTAAGGTTGGCTTCGATGACAGGTTCGCCCGCTTTGCCTGTAAATGAACCGTTGATAGTGTCTGCTACTTCGTTGCTTCCAAGAACCGCGTTTCCATAGAGTGTTCTACCACCTGCGGTGATCTCACCTTCCATCGCAAAGGCAAAAGCGGTGACTTTGCCTTCATTCGTGTGTGAAGCATCAAGCTTGAATGAGGTGAGTTCGGCTGTTGCACTATTTTTGCCATTCATAGTTCCTGTTGCGGTGAGCTTGGTGTGCGTTTTGGTGAGATTGAGATCGGTGATAGTGAGGTTGTAGCCATCTCCAATGATGGTGGTGATTTGTGCAGAAGTGACATTGTTGTTGTTTTTGGTGTCTATTTCTTTTTTGATTGCAAGAAAAGCATCTTTGAAGTCATTTTTGACATCTTTTCCAAATGCTTCTGACATCGTTTCTACTTGTTTGAGAGAGGCTTCGAGTGTTTTGGTGAATTTTTCTACTTGAGGTTTGATATTTTTTTCGATTGCTTTAGCTTGTTTTCCCATAATCGTTGAGCCGTTGAGATCGCCACTCATCGCATCTTCGCCTGCAAAAGTGTAGGCTGTTTCACGAAGTTGATTGATCATCTCTTTGGCTTCTTTGACAGTTGCGGTGCTGTCATCGTTGAGTATCGCAGTGATTGTCTCTTTTGCGACTTTTGTAGCCTCTTGATTGCTATGGATTTCATCTATTCTGGAGACAATCCACGCAAAACGTGCGTCATCTTTGATCGCTTCTTTGATTTGCACAAGAGTTGTAGTGCCATTAAATGTCCCTTTGGTCGCGATACTTTCGGCTGTTGCTATATCGATACGAATGCCGTACGCCCTTAGAAGGTTTGCAATCTGTATCGCTTCGGGATTGAGAGTGATGATCTCAAATGCGTTATCGTCGAACACTTCACCGCCTTGAAGGAAAGTCTCTGTGAGATGATCTATAATGAGTTGTTGTGTTGCTAAATCTCTATCGCTTCCCATCATCGTACTAATATTGCGTGTCAATGCAATCGCACCGCCTCTTTGTTCTTCTGTGGCGTTTGTCTCTGTAGCGACACGAGAAAGAAGCGATTCAAATCTTGCTTCATCGTTCTCTTTGGCTGATTTTGCAAAAGCGTGATAGTATTTTGAGATTTGAGCTTCGTCATTACCTGCAAGCAACTCAATTGTTTTTTGCACCTGAAGTGCTTTGGTCATAAGATCTTTTCTGCCACTGCCTGCTTGGGCTATCGGATCTTTGATCAAATCCTCTTTGGAGAGTTCCAAAATCTTTGCCAATCGTGTTTTGGCTTCTTCTTGACTCATGCCAAGGTTCATCATTTCTGCAAGAAGCGTCGTGATAGGCGTAATATGCACTTTGCCTTCCGCATAAGGTGCTTTGAGTGTGCCAATAAATTTTGCTCCTGTATCAGTATCGGTACCGCCAACCATCAAAAGCATCGCTTTGGTAAAGTTTGGGTGTGTTTTGTGAGTATTGGTGAAAGTAAGAGCGTAATCACCATTGCTATTTGTGATAGAGGTAGGCTCTACGTTCTCTTCGCAGTTTTGATTTAGGCTTAAATCCAAACATACTGTCGCACCGTTGATATAGCCATCTACTGCTTTACC
>DYPM01000193.1 GCA_020719895.1 Sulfurovum sp.
ATGATCCTTAGTATCGAAAGCAGTTGCGATGATAGCTCTATCGCTATTACCCAGATTGCAACGGCAAAACTTATCTATCACAAAAAGCTCTCTCAAGAGTCCGAACACGCGTGTTATGGAGGTGTTGTACCCGAACTTGCCTCAAGACTTCATGCTGTAGCACTGCCTGAAATTTTGGCGGAGACTAAGTTATATCTTGGAGATCTCAAAGCAGTCGCTGTGACAAATCAACCAGGACTTGGAGTGACACTTCTTGAAGGTATCGCGATGGCAAAAACGCTCGCTGTTCTCAAAAACATACCACTCATTGCCGTTCATCATCTCAAAGGACATATCTATTCGCTTTTTATCGAAAAAGAGGCAAAACTTCCTCTTTTGGTGCTTCTTATCTCAGGCGGTCATACGCAGATAATTCGTGTAGAGAGTTTTGAGCGTATGATAGTGTTGGCGACAAGCATTGATGATAGTGTCGGGGAGAGTTTTGACAAAGTTGCCAAAATGATGGGTTTGGGTTATCCAGGAGGTCCGATTATCGAATCAATGGCAAAGAGAGGTGATGAAAATCGTTTTGATCTTCCCGTCCCTATGCGTAACTCCAAACTGATAGCTTTCTCTCTTTCAGGGCTTAAAAATGCAGTGCGTTTGGAGATAGAAAAGCTTGGAGGCAGTGAAGCGATGGACGAGCAAGACAAATGTGATCTTGCCGCAAGTTTTCAAAAAACAATCAAACTCCATCTGATACAAAAAAGCAAAAAAATCTTCAAAACAGAAAATATAAAAGATTTTGCAATCGTAGGCGGTGCATCAGCAAACCTCTATCTAAGAGAAGCCTATCAAGCACTCTGCAAAGAGTTTGGCAAACATCTCCATGTCGCACCACTCCAATACTGCTCTGATAATGCAGCGATGATCGGACGCTACGCCATCGAAGCGTATCACAAAAAAATATTTACAGATCCTTACGAAATCAACATCATCGTGACACAAAAACAAGGCGTTGGAGAGTTGCTATAAGGCGATTATCAAGCGTGCCAATCACGCCACATCAAATGGCTTTATTATCTATTTTGTATATCATTACACTCAAAAAAACAAAAGGACGACAAATGGATCTTTTAGCACAACTCCAAGAACGCATCACACAATGGAAAGTATCATACATAGCACTCAAAGAGGAGAACGCAAAACTCAAAGAGGAGCTCAAACGCATCTCCACACAACAAGCCGAGTTTCAAACTCAAATCGACGCTCTCAAAAATGAAAACAAAAACAAAAACAACGAGATTGAGAAGATCATCACCCAGCTTGATGCACTTCTTGCCTAAGGATATACTGTGTCAAAAAAGCTCGAAGTGATCATCTCAGGCGAGATGTATGAGGTGCGACTTGATGATGAGTTTGCGACTTTTGTGATGCAAGAGCTTGAACATTCAGGCGTCTCACTACACCACAACAATCCTCTCAAGTCTTTTTTCAGTGCCTATCTCTCCGCAGTCAAAAAACTCTCCGCCTACGAAAAAGGCATCGAAACAATACTAAGCGAGATAGAGAACATCAAACAAAAATAATGGCATCTCTAAAAACTATATTTTGGATTGCTTCGGCTTTTGCAAAGCCTCGCAA
>DYPM01000078.1 GCA_020719895.1 Sulfurovum sp.
AATAGAAACAATGGATAAAAAACTTCTATACGAAAATTTCCGTTTAACACTGTGACAAAAAAAGATGCCGTAAAATATACAGAAATAATGATAAATGACAAATATCCTTTGATCTCATATTCACGCACAAGTCTATGCAACACCAACCCAGAGAGCCACAATATCACAGGGCCTGCGATAATCAGCAAAAACGGAGATTGAAGCAGCATGTGCAAAGGTTTCAAAATGAAAAGTATATAGGAAGGATGAATTCCCATGTGATATACAGAATATACAGGACTATATCCATTTTTCGTAAAAAGCATGTAATCAAAAATACTGAAGTCCATGCCATTGACTTCTAAAGCTAAATATTTGAAGACATTGTTCAGAATGAACAGAATAAAGGTTCCTATCCAGAAAACCTGCCCTATCAATGGCGGCGGTTCTTGCCGAAACCCTTCTTGTCCTTTTTTCCATTCAACCATAAACAATACCGCAAGAAATATCTGCAGTAGGTAATGAAAGTTTCGAAAATTCAATGCAGAGCGAATGAAGTGCTCGCCGACAAAGCTTAGAATCATGAGTGCCGGTACGCTCAATAAATAGGTAGAATACAGTTTTTTCATCGTTCCTCGGATTCTTCTATCTTTTTTTTAATAATATCCTGTACACAATAATTCAAAAATCATTTTTATCATGCATCTCATGAGCACAGAAATTTCCATTGTTCTTCCGACCTACAATGAAGCAGAAAATATCCCTATCATTATTGAAAAGATTAGATCCACACTTGAATCCTATAATATTTCTTTTGAAGTTATCGTCTCGGACGACAATTCTCCAGATGGCACATGGAGAATTGTAGAGTCTCTTTCTATAAAATATCCCTTCCTCAGAGTCCTGAGACGCCTTGAAAACAAAGGACTATCTCCCGCCGTTGTGGATGGCTTTCACAGTGCTACCGGGAAGTATCTTATTGTCATGGATGCGGATATGCAGCACGATGAAACAATTCTGCCGAAATTTCTGGAGAAATTTAAGAACGGAGCGAGCATCGTTGTCGGATCCAGAAAATCAGATGGAGGAGGCATCGATGGTTGGTCAAAAAGGAGACAATTTATATCCTGGGGAGCAACAATGCTTGCCAGGCTTTTTGGGTTTAATAACTCTTCCGACCCTATGAGTGGGTATTTTGGAATAACCCGTGAATTTTTTCATGATGTAGTTGAAGAGATTAATCCAAGGGGATTCAAAATTCTGCTTGAATTTCTGGCGAAAGCACCTGCAGGCAAAGTTGAAGAAATAGGCTTTAAGTTTCAACCCAGGCAATATGGGGAGAGTAAACTTACAGGCTCAATAATGCTACAGTATGTTCTGGGACTTTACGATATTCGTTTCGGAAAGCTGATACCTTTACGCTTTATTAACTATGCTCTGGTTGGTTTTTCAGGCGTATTCATTAACCAGATGGGTCTATTGCTGGGCATTGAGACTTTTAAATTTAGCCACGAAATTTCTCTGATATTTGGAATTGAACTTTCTATCCTTAGCAACTTTTTACTTAACAATTATTTCACCTTCCGAGACAGACGCAAGAAGACTGTCAAAGGGTTAGCAAATGGTCTATTATTGTTCCATTTAGTTTCTGCTCTGGGAGCCGTAATAAATTACGCTGTAGCTATTCTCTTTTCTGAAAAATCTGGTTGGAGTATTTATCTTTCTAACTTGCTGGGAATAGCCATTGCAACCATCTGGAATTTCGTTCTTAACCTGCATTGGACATGGGCAGAAAATAGAAACAATGGTCAGTCCAAGGAACGATAAACCTCTTTGACATTCTTGATCATCGCTTCCCGAGAAAAATATTTCACCGCCCTTTTTTTCGCACCCTTAGAAAGCTTTGAACGCAAAGTAGAATTTTCTCCTATCTTTAGAATTGCATCCGCGAGAGCTTGCGCATCCCTCACAGGAACCGTTAAACCACTCTCATTATTCTGGTTAACCCAAGAAACTCCAGAGCCAGGGATTTCTGTAGAAACCACCGGGGTACCAAAATACATCGCCTCTATCTGAACAATGCCAAAAGCCTCATTGCGGGAGACCGAAGGTAAAACAAACACGGAAGCCACCTGATACCAGGAGACAATTTCCTCGTGCAGAATTGACGGCAAAAGAATTAGGCGGCCAGCAGAATTTTTCTGTAATTTCTGTAAAAGTTCCGAATCGGGTACATTCTTCCCCGCTATTACGACCACGTACTCTTCTGGCAAAATGCCTGTTGCCTCCGCAAGATATTGAAATCCCTTGTACTCCGTATCTCTCCCCAGTGAAAAAACAATTTTTTTGCCTCGGTACTTTTGGAGCAGCTTTTTGGTTATCTGCTCATTCTCTCGCATTTCTTCAAAGTTAACCCCTATTGGAACAACTACACATTTTTCTACAAATTTTTTTAATGCGATAGAGGACTCAAGGTAAGGCGGAGAAGTTACTATGATTTTTGTGGCGCTTTTCAAAAGTATATATTCAAGATGCTTAAAGAAAAAATAAATCAATTTTTGTTTTACAATATCAGAATGCCAGTGAATAATAAGCTTTGCCTTGGGACGGACCAAAAGCCATGCAAGCGTTGCCATAGGATCCGGATGATGCAGGTGAATAATGTCGTATTTGTTGCGGAGTTTCCATAGCCAAATAATTAGTTTAATTGAAATAGCTGTTCCTGCAAAATGGAATAATCTGCCGACTCTAATGATTTTATATCCATCTTTTTGATCTATCCTTGTCTTGCTTCCAGCTTCTGAACACAACACATCAGAGTGCAAACCTGCTTCATTAAGTCCTTCTGTCAGCTCCTGTATCACTTTTTCGATTCCCCCAATTTGCGGAGGATAGTATTTACCAAACTGGAGTATTTTCATTATCTATAAAAAAAATTTTGAAGTCATCGGCAAGAAAAAGATTCTACTATGACTTACGCTTTTCCATTGAACACAAAAATATGTTCGTTCACCATTCTATCGCTCGAATATTTAGCCTTTGTCAAATCATATTTTTTTCTATCGATCTTCTTATTACCATTGATTCCGTCAAATAAAACCTGAAATATACTTTGCTCACTAACGGGATTAAAATAATTTGCATTCTCACCCATAATATCGTGGAAAGGAGGGATATCCGAACAGAATACAGGCTTATCATAGAACACCGCCTCGAGGACAGGATACCCAAAGCCTTCATACATTGAAGGAACTACCACGCCATTTGTGTTAAGATATAACTGTTGAAGAGTCTGTTCATCAACGTAACCCATTAGGAAAATATTATTTTCGTATAACATTATTTGTTTTTGGAGCTCTCTGGGCAAAACATTTATATCCACTCCTGCGATCCGAAACACACTTTGTGGCAATTTAGCAGCAAGCATCATAAACACGCGAAGAAGGCGATCAATATTTTTATGGCTTCTGTAGGATGAAACCGCTAAAAAGTCTGAAGCAAATACATTTGTCTCTTCTTTTTTCGCTTTTATATTAGGTATGGAAAAACCATAATTAATAATGGATAGTTTTCTATTCGCTATAGGAAAGAAACGCAAAATTTCAGTTTTTGAAAAGGGAGAACCCGTAATTATTTTTGTTGCCAGCGTTATTGCAAAAAAATAGTAAAAGCGCAAAATATTTCGCTTAATTAAACTATAATTATTGTTTTTTAGAGAAAGCGGATTCACATCGTGGATAGTAATAACTTTTCTGTAAGGAGGCCGCACAATCAACCAATAAAGCCATGGTATATGTATGTTGGGGATCCAAACCAAATCAGCCTTTTTTAATTGAGGATAGATGATTAAATCCCGCACGGAAAATGGTTTTATATTGTACTCAATATACTGATCTGCGGCTTCAAATTCTTTGTAATACTTAAACCTGGATGGTCCTATCAATACAACATTGAAGATTCTATCCTTAATAATTTCTGGAACTATGAGTTGAAGATATCTCCCAATGCCTCTTGCTTCATAAGAGCGAATGTCAATTGCAATTGTTTTTTTTGGGGGTGACATATTTACACTCCATCAGGCGAAGTGGCTACGCTTCCATTCTCCAAATGTATAATTTTTTCACAGTTCGAAAGCGTACTGGGCCTGTGCGTTATCATGATAACTGTTGTGTGTTTAAGCTCCCGGATTCTTCGCAACACCTCTCGCTCCGTTTTTTCATCCAAAGCACTCGTACCTTCGTCTAATACGAGAACTTCCGGTTGATTGTAGAGTGCTCTGGCTATGCCTATTCTTTGTCGTTGTCCGCCAGAAAGGCGGGTTCCCCTTTCGCCCGTTTGTGCCAAATAACCGCCCTCAAGTTCATTTTCAATGAACTGATCTATATTGGCAATTCGGGCGGCCTCTTTAACACGCCCCATATCAATTGTATCCGGGTTTAGTGTAAATGCAATATTGGCTGCAACGGTATTATCTATTAAAAAGATATGCTGGGGCACGTATCCGATTTTATTTTGCCAAGATGGCATGGTGTTTTCATCGAGCTCTTGATTATCTACAAAAATTTTTCCTGATTGTGGTGTGAGCAACCCCAGCAGCACATCTATCAAGGTAGACTTCCCCGACCCACTTTGTCCTGTTAATGCCGTAACGGAATTCTTATTTATGACGGCGCTTACTTCTGTAAGCGAGCTTTTAGGTGCTCCCGGATACCGAAAATGAATCTGCTCCAAGCGAATTTCTGACTGGAATGGTAAAGCGATCACGGGCTTTTTTTGCCCTTCTGTTTTTGCTTTTACTTCGTTATAATCTTCGTACAGTTTGTGCATGACTGGAAATGTAATTCTTACTGCCGCCGATGCGTTCAGCATAATTTGCAAATTAGGCATGAGTTTGTAGGCAGCAAATGCAAAAAAACCAATGGTCGGCAAAACAGAAGTTATATTTCCCTTAACTGCGATTAAATACAGGACGATGAGCATTATTCCACCGAAAGCGATAGATTCCAGAAGATATTTGGGCAATTGACCTATAATTCCACCCTGCGCTATCGCCCTTGCAAAGCGAAATGAAGCTTCCGCGAAAAGCTCAGAGAAAACGGACTCGTCACCTTTAAGTTTTATCTCTTTAATTCCGCCAAACGACTCCGCCACCACTTTATTTCTGAAGGCATTGGTAGACTCACCTATTTTACCAATTTGATGCAGTTTTTTTTGCGTAAAAATAAAAACCGACCCAAACGCTCCTCCTAACACAACGGCTGTAATGAAGGCCAGCTTCCAGTCATAGAGCACCAGTCCTGTCACAATAAACAGCGATATAATTGCATTCGCTACAATCGTGGCTGAGTTGACGTATATATTTGACACAACCATGTCTACGTCGTGGATGATTTTTTTTACCATTTCGCTACTGTGTTTTCCTAAAAAGAAATCGTACGACTGGTGCAGGTAACCATGATACAATCTTCTGCCAATATGGTAGCGCATGGCATTGGTAAAACGCAAGATAATGTACGTTCCTGCTGCTTTAAACAGGTTTCCTCCAAGTAAAAACAAAAACACAGTGATTCCTGTGTACAGCAAAAATTTCTGCTCTTTAGGGCGGTCCCAGAAATTCCATGCTATGTTGAGTAGCGGATTCGTCTGAATGCTTGCGGGATCGGCCACCACCTGTAAAAATGGCAACAGCGAGGCAATTCCCAACAGGTCCAAAATGGCCATGGCCGTTGTCAGAAAGAACAACAGGATGATTCTATTTTTTTCCTTTACAGAAAAAAAAGTAAAGTATACATTTATATAACGCCGCCAAGATTTCATGGATTAAGTGCAAGCTCCTGCTTATGGTCAGCACGTAAATTAATTTTTGACAGGGACGCTCTGGATTCAAAGCGAGCCGGGGCCGAAAACGTGCGTTTTCTCCACAAATATGCCGGTACATTTACACCGACATGTAACGGACGCAGATAATTGTGCCTGCGGCGCTGCTTAGTTTACCCTGAGCGCCGTCGAGGGGCGGCAGAACGAAGTGTCCATGTACCGCTTAAGTTATCCAATCTATAATCTGTGCACTTACTTTATCCCAATCAAACTTTTTGGATTGTTCCTTTTGGTATTCGATATATTTTTGCTTATCAAAAGATTTTGTGAAAAGAACTTTTTCCATAAGAGCATTCAACTCATGAAAATCCAAAGGATTTTGTAAATATATTCCTTGCGGTCCAAGCACTTCCGGCATTGATGAATTTCCAGAAGCAATAGCAGGAGTACCCAATACCATGCTTTCCAATAGCGGAAGACCAAAACCTTCGTAAAGACTTGGGTAAACAAACAGATCGGCATTTTCCAATAAAACAAAAACCTCTGTCCGCTCAATATGGCCGGTTATCAACAGACGGGTTTTTACAGGCTCCGAAAGGGATTGGATAAAATTTTCAAAGTCGTAATCCCAGCCTTTTTTACCTACAATCACGAGTTTGTATTCTGGATGCGATTGCGAAAATATTTCAAATGCCTTAATTAATGTCCTAATATTTTTTCGAGGTTCTATTGTTCCCAAACCCATAATATACGGTTTGTTAATGGTAAATTTTTCCAGAACCGGCAAAGCAGATTTACCTCGTTCCTTCTCAATATAATCCTGTAACCGAAAATCTATTCCATTGTACACAGTAACGATCCGGGAAGGATCAACATGCGGAAAGAAATTCAGAAAATCTTTCCTGGTTTGTTCGGAAATAGAGAGGAAGGTAATTTCCTTTTCAAGTTTTTTTCCTGTAGTATTCTCAAAAAGCAACCGGATATACTTGCTATGCCCCTGAACATGTACTTCTGGTTTTGTAAAATTTGTGAGATCATAGACAATCATTGCTTTGGGAACACCTGGCAAAATCCAATCAGAAAAACTGATGATCTGGAAAAAGTGATCAGGATAAAAGTGGGCTTGAAGTTTTAGCAGAAGCATTTTTGGCGTAAATAAATACAGTAGAAGCTTGCGCATAAAAACAATAAAAACAAAAAATGGCGAAAGTGATTTTTGAGATGCCGAGGATTCTACAACAGGTGGTATCTCGGACCCCAGGGAACCGTCCCGAGAAGTCTTTTTGCGAGCCCGCCAAAGTATTTGCAGAAAGGCAACAATAGGATTCTGCAAAGCTAAAAATTTTTCGTTTTGAAATTCGTAGGGAATATTTGACGTCTTTTTTTGGACAACGAGTAAAAGCTTCCAATCTGGTGAAAGCTTTGATTTTAAACTTGTAAGAATGTTTATTTCATAATTTTTAACGCCGGCTTCCAGTTCATTAAGAGCCTCTGCATCAAAGAGAATAGTCTTCTTCATGTAAGGTCACAGTTAGAAATCCTGTTCACCATGTAAAATTTTCTTTTCAATCTCTCTTAAAAAAAATATATCGTCATATGTTCAAACCGCAAAAGGGAAACAAGAAAGTTGTTGAATTTTCCGTCCCTGGGGCAAATCAAATATACAAACAAATAGAAGCCTCTCTTGCCAAAAGAAACTATGATAAGCATCTTGTCCAAGAGCATAAAAATGCAAAAGGGTTTTACGAAACACCTGTAACAAATAGTTTCATTTGGGAAATGTATAACCGCTCCCCAAGATACACTTTTAACAGCATTCTAATTTTAAGGCTTCTTCCTTTTCTGAAACCCTTAGTGCGCAAAATCATCTACATCCTATGGCGCTTTGATTCCGCGTTGAACAAAAACAGGCACCAGGCTTTTTCCCTTTTAATAAACACCATGAACCATAAAGATTTGGAGAAAGGAAACAAATGAAAGCGTCCCGAATTGTCCAAGTTGTCGTTTCATTACAGCAGGGAGATGCTATTGGCAATGAGACATTTGCACTCCACGAAATCTTCAAAAGCCACTCCATTCCCAACGAAATTGTTTTTCTCGAAAATAAAGGAAAAGTTTTTGATACAAAATATATCCGCACAGGTAAACAGGTTGACGGGTTCAAATTTTTAGAATCCGATTTAATAATTATTCATGAATCAATGGGGAATAAAAAACTTCATGAAATTCGTAACCTTCCCAATGCAAAAATAAATCGCTATCACAACATTACCCCAGGAAAATATTTTCAGCGGTACAGAGCAGATCTTGCCCACTTGGGACTTGACCAGGGACGACGTGATATTATGGCTGCCAGCAAAAACTATTCACTGGCAATTGCGGATTCAAATTTTAATGCACAGGAACTGCTCGCTGGTGGTTACACAAAAATAAAGGTTATTCCGGTTTTTATACCTTTCCAGAGGTTCAGTAAAGTGAAGGAGCTTGCAAACCATACTCAGCACAAAAAGCGAAAAACCAAGCGAATACTCTTTGTTGGTCGACTGGTACCAAATAAAAAAGTAGAAGACTTAATTAGACTCTTTCAACTATATCATTCTGTTGTTAACAAAAATTCGGAACTTCTCATTGTTGGCCAACCGCATTTTGATCTCTATTTCACAGAACTTACATCGCTTGTACAAACATATAAGCTGGAAGAAAAAGTTATTTTTAAAAGATTTGTTTCCGACAAAGAACTTGCCAAACTGTACTCAGAGTCTGATGTTTTTATTACCATGAGCGAACACGAAGGCTTTTGCGTTCCCGTTGTAGAGGCTATGTATATGGGTTTGCCGGTTATGGCAAGATCAGACACGGCAACCGGGGAAACCCTGGGCGAATCCGGAATAAAAATTAAATCATTGGATTATGATATGATTGCAGAGACAATCAACGAAGTGGTGAATAACAATGACTTTCGCCAGGCTCTGGTCGATACACAGTTTTTACGGTTAAAAGAATTTGAGCACGAAAAAATTGAACAGCAATGGTTGAAAGCGATAGCGGAGTTTTAGGGGGAGTTGATTAGCTGCTATAAGTGTGGAACAAG
>DYPM01000079.1 GCA_020719895.1 Sulfurovum sp.
TCAAAAACCGCGTAAGCAAAAATACCAAAATAAAGCGTTCCTGCCAATAAAACAAGCTGGGCAAAAAATTCACCGCGATTGAGTGATGAGAGTGATACGAGAGTGTCGCTTTTGGAATCAAAGTAGAGATGTTTGACAATCCACGCATAGTATCCAACCGATAACGCTGAATTGAGTAACACAAAAAGTGCGACAAGAGGCAAATCTACATCGACTACGGCATAGACCAAAACCGCTTTAGCAAGAAACCCAGCAAGAAGCGGAATACCAGCAAGCGAAAAGAGCTGTATGGTAAACAACAAAGAGGTGGTTTTATTTTTTGTGGCGTAACCTTTGAGATCGGAAAGTTTGAGATCATTTCTGCCTTCTGCGACACTCTCTACTAACATAAAAAGTGCAGTTTGCATAAAGATATAAGCAATCGCAATATAAAGCAGTGCTGTAGAAGCAAACTCACTCTTTATAGCTACAAACGCGAGTAGCATATAACCTGCGTGAGCGATTGATGAGTAGCTAAGGATTTTGGTGAGTTGGGTTTGAAATAGTGCAAGTATATTGCCCAAAGTCATAGTGGTGATAGCAAGTGTGATCAAAAGCAGATGTGTCATCTTGTCGGCGTGTATCAAAAATGGCGATGTTATTTTAAAAACTGCCAACACCACAACTGTTTTGACGATACCAGAAAGAAGTGCTGCGTGCGAAGGTCGTATTTGTGCATAGCTGTCTGCCGCCCATGTGTGCATCGGTACGATTGTGAGTTTGTAGAAAAGTCCCAAAAGCATTATCCAAATACCTACACTCCCAAAAAGACGCATCTCTTTGATAGGCATTGTGAGCGAATGTCCCTCAAACAAATAGAGTGTCACACCCAACATAATCAACGCAGTAGCAATCGCACCAGCGATAAACATCTTGACTGCTCCTTGTGCTTGTGTGGCATTTTGGATTTGGCTCACTACCACAAAAGAGATGATACTTACTGCTTCAAACGAAATAACAAAAGTAATCAGTGTCGCACTCTCCAAAAGTGCGATTGAAGCAGTCGTCAAAAAGAGCGTTTGAATAATCGTCATAGACTCTTTCTCTGCGATAATATACGCTCCGACAATAATCAAAAGTATCGTCTCAAAAAAAATCGTACTACTATCAAGAGCAAATCCAGACAATCCAGATACATAACCGTGCGAAACAAAATAACTCGCAACAACCAAACCAAACAGTGCAAATACTTTCAGAACCGAACGATTATCAATCGCAAATGAAAACAACGAAAAAAGAAACAAAACACCAAAAGCACTCATCGTAAAACCCCCATCTTGAGATACACCTCAAAGGCTTCATTGATCGACACAAATATCAGTTGAGGAAAAAGACCCAACAGTACAATCAAAAATGCAAAAAGTATCAATGAAAAAAACTCCACAGAAGAGATGTCAAAACTACTTCGAGCAATCAACGGACTCATTTCACCATAAATGACGCGTCTAAAGCTCCATATCATATAAGAAGCAGCGAGCATAGAACCTATCACAATCACTGCAATCCATAGACCAAAACGATCAATGCTACTAATCAAAATCGCAATCTCTCCTACAAATCCCATAGTCGCAGGCATTCCCAAAGCACCCAAACCAGCGATGATAAAAAGAGCCGAAATATATGGTGCTTTTTGCATAATACCGCCCATCTCTCCCATCTGCCATGAGTGGGTTTGATGATGGATAAATCCTGCAATCAAAAAGAGTGGCGAGATGATAAACGCATGACCTATCATCTCAAAAAGTGCCGCACTCAATCCTTCATAAGTGAGTGTCGCCATCGCAATTGCCACCAAACCCATATGCGAGATAGAACTATAAGCGACCATTTTTTTGAGATGGGTTTCATAAAGTGCCATTACGCCAGCATAAAGCAGACTCACAAGACCCAAAACCAAAAGTATCCATGCGTAGTGTTGAGCTTGCTCTGGAAGCATCAAAATTACCATACGAATCATCGCATAAGCTCCCATCTTGAGCAATACGCCTGCCAAAAGTGCCGACACGGGAGCGGGTGCTTGTACGTGTGCATCAGGCAACCAAGTGTGAAATGGAAAAAGAGGCATTTTGACTGCAAACCCAACAAAAAGTAACCACCATACCAAAGCAGGCGTCGTAAGCATCGCCTCTTTGATAAGTGTCATATCAAAGTGACCACTCTGTTTGTAGAGTAGAAAAAACGCTAAAAGTATCAACATCGAAGCGACATGTGTGTACAAAAAGAATTTCACCGCTGCATAAATACGCCCTTCTGCTCCCCAAATTCCGACCAAAAAGTACATCGGCACTAATGTAAGTTCCCAAAAGATAAAAAACCACAACAGATTGGTACTCATAAACACACCAAAAATCGCACCACTAAAAAAGAGCAATAGAGCAAAATAAGCAGAAGGTGCTTTAGAAACCGTCCAGCTTGAAAGTGTGACCAATATCAGTAAAATAGAAGTGAGTATTAACATAATCACACTGAGCTTATCTACGGCAAGTGTTAGTGTAAAATCAAAACTTTCTACTTCAAGATAACACCCAAGTTCCAAATATCCAGTATCAGGAAGCATCGCATAAAGTGAAATTGTGTGATAGAGCAGATACCCAAAAAAGATCAAAACACTATATTTTGCTCCGCCACTTGATTGATAAAATAGATACACAAAAAGCGATGCCACAAGAGGCAAAAAGATCAATACAACATCATTCATACAAGACTCCCTATGAGTATCATAGCAAGAAGCAAAAAAAGCCCGAGCATCATCACGCCAGCTTGATTTGATGGTTTGTTACTGTGTGTCGCACCAACTCCTCTAAAGAAAAAACGTGCGATTGGGACAAACGCATTGATAGAGGCATCGATAACAGCATAATCAAACCACGCAATCGCTTTGGCTACCGCCTCAAGAATGAAATTTTTTACAAACCATCCAATCATAGATTCAATATAGTAACCATTGAGAAGTACGCCATGGATACTTTTAAATAGTGGTTGAGCGACAAGCTTCTCTTTGAGATCCACTCTTTTGTAGTAGAGTCGATAGACACCCCAACCCAAAAACGCAATCATTCCCAAAAGATAAATTGGCAAATAAGGAATGTGTGGCTCATGATAAGCTTCGTTTGTGATATAAACCGCCAACTCCTCTTGATAACACGCCAACACAATCGTAAGTATCGCCATAATAGATAGAGGCAATATAATCCAAAAAATAGAAGGTGCCGTGGTTTTTTGATAGATTGCATCTTCTTTTGGTTTTCCTGCAAAAATCAAAATCCACACTCGCAAAATATACGCTATCGAAAGCACTCCTGCAATTACTGTCAAAGTGCTAATCACTCCATAAGTTTGTGGATTGATGAGTACCGAAGCTATAACGGCATCTTTGGAGTAAAACCCACTCAGTGGCGGAATCCCACTAAGAGACAATCCTCCAATCGCCATCATCAATGCCACAAGCCTTAGTTTGCCTCCCAAACCACCTAATTTAAACAAATCTTTGGTGTGGTGTGTCGCCATAATCACCGCTCCAGCACTCAAAAAGAGCAACGCTTTAAAAACAGCGTGATTGGTGAGGTGACCCATACCAGCAGCAAGAGATCCAGCACCAAGTCCAATAAATGCTAAAGAGAGATGAGACATCGTAGAGTAGGCAAGCACCTTTTTGATCTCTGTTTGCACTAATGCACTTGTCGCTCCAATAAAAGCACTCAAACTCGCCACCGTAGCAACGATAATCAAAGTCTCAGATGCGATATAAAAATCAAATAGCCGTGCAACAATATAAATACCACTATTAACCATCGTCGCACCGTGAATAAGTGCTGAAACAGTAGTTGGTCCTTCCATCGCACGCATTAGCCACGGGAAGAGTGGAAATTGTCCTGACTTCCCAATCGCTGCGATAAAAATAAAAAGTGCTGCAACAAAAGTGATGCTATCTGAAATCTCACCCGATTTGGCAAGATGATTGAGCTGTTGCAAATCCAACGTACCTGTAGCATAAAAAAGAATTCCCACCGCTGCAAATAGAAAAATATCGCCAAATTTAGTGTACAAAAAAGCATACACACCAGCATCCGCAGGAGCTTTATTTTGATGCCAAAAAGAGATAAGAAGATACGAGGCAAGCCCCATAAACTCCCATCCTACAAAAAGACCCAGAAGCTCTTTGGCACTTACAAGTAAAATCATTCCACCGATAAAAAAGAGTATTTTGGCGTAGTAGCGTGATTGATCTTTTTCGCCTTTCATATAGTCATGCGAAAAGTGAATATCCAACGCTCCAAGCCCTGTAGCAATCAAAAGCATTACCAAAGATAGATGATCGATATAGATTCCAAAAGGAAGTGAAAAAGAACCAAAAGTAAACCATTTTATGGATATATCAATAGGATTTGTGTAAGTGACAAAAAGAAAAAGCGTCAATCCAAACAACATAATGCCAACCGCTTGAGCAACATAAAATGCATACGCTTTTTCGCGTTTACCTGCTAAAAAACTCAATATCGCACCAACAAAAGGGAGAACCAAAAGCAAAATAGCACTCATACTATCACCTCTGTTTCCATCTCATCGGGAATGGTTGATTGAGTAAACTTATGCACTGCTGCAAAAATCAAAATACCAACTGCTGCTTCAAGTGTTGCTATCACCATCACCATATACGCCAAAGGAATCGCTTCGACAATACCCAAACGATAAGCACTACTTGCCAACATCAAAATCACAGCATTGATAAGCATCTCAAGCGAAAAGAAAAGTCGCAAAAAATCTTTATGCGAAGAGACGCCATAGAGTCCGATACTAAAAAGTGCAAAGGCAAACACCATATCAACTTCAAACATCATCTCTCCTTTTTGGTTTGATTACATTGATCATCTTGATAGTGCCATAAAGCAGACTTGCTCCAATAAGAGCAAACAAAATGACCATATCTCCAAATGTCGAAGCAAACAATCCGTCTTGTATTGTCACATCTTGATGTATACGATGCAACTTATCTTTGTGTACAAAAAAGAGTGTCGTTAATGCCACAAAAAAACCAAATGCAATCGCTACTGTCCAAGGATTTGGTTTAGTAGGTTTAAAAGTAGTACCAATAAGTGTAATCCCAAACAACATCAATACCGCAATACCACCCGTATAAACAAAGATTTGAAAAAGACCCAAAAGTTTCTCATCAAGCGTGATATAGTAAATTCCAAGCAGAAGCATCATCAAACCAAAAGAGATAAGCGAAGTGATACTGTTTTTGGCACTAAGTGAAGTGATTGCCAAGACTAATACAAGCGTTAAGAAAACGATATTCATACTGTGCCTCCACTAAAATCTGGTGTGCCACTGCCACTATTGGGTTTTTTAGCCGATGCTAAAGCTTCTTTCTTTTTGGCTTCAAGCTCTTTTTTGACACGTGTCGCCTCTTCGGCTTCAAGACGACTGTCGATATAACTTTGAGGAATATCCACATGCACCCAAAAACTCTTCTGATCACTGTGCCATCCACCGCTGATCATATCGTAGCGACCACCACTTAGCACAATGGATTTTTCAGGTTTGGTTGGACAGACATCTTCGCATAGTCCACAAAAAATACAAACGCTAAGATTGACTTCAGGGACAATGTTCTGTTTTTTGAAAGGAAGTTTTTTCATCGTGATAGCGTGAACAGGACAAATTTTATTGCACGCATCACATCCAATACAGGTTTCATAATCAATACGATGTTCGCCTCTATAGCGTTCAGGTGCGTGCATAGTTTGTGTACGCACATCTAATTGAGCGGGACTTTTTTCTCTCAACGCTTTGGAGACACGAAGCACTTTTTGCATCAGTTCTATTATCATCATAAACCTCCAACAAGATACTGTTTAGCAATCACAATCCACGCCATATTGAGTAGCGATAACGGCACAAGATAACTCCACGCAAAATGAAGCATTTGTTTCATCGTGATACGTGGCGTACTCGCACGAATCGTCATCATCACAATCGCAACAAATAGCATCTTCAAAAAAAGACAAATATAAGCATCAAAAAAGATTCCCTTATAACCTCCCAAAAAGAGTGTTGCCGCACCTCCAAAGACTGCCAAAAACTCTGCAAACTCTGCAAGTTTCAAAAGCAAATAGTTCACACCACTGTATTCGGTATAAAATCCATAGACAATCTCTTGCTCTGCATCGGGAATATTAAACGGTGGTTGCTCCAAAAGTCCAAGCAGTGCAATAAAATACAACAAAAACCCTGGTAACAAAATCAAAAAAGTCACTCCACTACTCTGTGTGACAATCAAATGAAGATCTAATGTGCCAAAAAGCAACGCAGGAGAGAGAGCAGAGAGAAAAAATGCCGTCTCCATAGAGATCATTTGCGTCAATACACGAATTCCACCCAAAAAAGAGTATTTGTTGTTGGAGCCAAAGCCCGTCAAAAAAAGCAAAAATGGCTCAATCCCAATCAATACCACCAAACCCAATAGAGAGTATTTACTCAAAACCACCACACTATTAGGACTCCACGGAATCAGAGCAGTAGGAAGTATCGCAATCACCGCTGCTAAAATCGGCATCAACGAAAAGAGATAAGGATTTACACCATCAGGCGTAATGCTCTCTTTTGTCCAAAGCTTAGTAAGATCAAAAAGCGTTTGATAACTTCCGGCTGGACCATTAGAGCTAGGTCCAACACGTTTGTGCAACGCTGCCATAAATTTACGAAAAAACCAAAAAAGCAATACTGTCCAAAGAAGCACATAAAGTATTCCTGGAAAGATTGCAATATGATAAAACATATCCATCTTGACTCCTATTGTTAAATTTTATACAATCTAAACAAGTTTAGATTGTATAAGGCTACTAAAGCTTCGCCTTTGGCGAGAGACGGAGTCATCTTGACTCCTATTGTTAAATTTTATACAATCTAAACAAGTTTAGATTGTATAAGGCTACTAAAGCTTCGCCTTTGGCGAGAGACGGAGTCATCTTGACTCCTATTAACGGTCTAAATCACCTTGGCAGATATAAAGACTGCCAAAGATGAGTGGAATATCAGAGAGTGTCTCTCCCTTGAGCAGGTGATTGAGCATCATCGTGTGGTTGAAACTTGGAGCTTTCATTTTGAGTCTATAAGGAGATGTGGCTTTTTCTTGTGTGACCAAATGCATTAGCACTTCACCTCTTGACCACTCAACACGACTGATCGCTTCACCTTTGGGAAGTTTTTTGGGCATTTTGACCATATGATCTTTTGTTGGATTGAAAACACCCGAAGCGATATTTTCTTCGATATGTTTTTTTGATTGTTTGATGATATCTACAGATTGCTCTACCTCTTCAAAAAGTGTTGTGAGCCGATCACTGGAGGCACCGTTTTTTTGAAGTACATATTTCATTTTGATTTGATCATAAGCTGCATAAGGTTCATCGATACGCACATCCGTTGCCACGCCACTTGAACGTGCGACTACACCACAAAGTGCATAATCATGAATCTCTTTTTGGGAAATGATTCCTTTTTTAGAGGCACGCAGTTTCATTGTAGGGTTTTTGACAAAAATCGCTCTAATCTCTGATTTGGTGTTGTCAAACTTCTCAATCGCTTTTTGTAACTCATCAAACATATTTGGCGTCAATCCATAACGCACACCACCAGGTTCAATCGCTGCTGTAGCGATACGTGCTCCACTGTAAGACTCCAAAAAGTCCAAAAAAAACTCTCGAATATCCAAACTCCACATAAAAGCAGTGTGAAGTCCCATCGCATTATAAAATCCACCTAATCCCATCAAGTGAGAAGAGATACGCGTGACTTCACCCAAAAGCACACGCATCCATTTAGCAAACGGCGTAATCTCCACACCAGCAATCTCTTCGACGGCTTGAGCATAACCCACCATAGAGTTGATATTGTCCATAAAACAGAGTCGCTCTACTGCTACAATCGCTCCGATAAAATCTTTTTGTGTGACCAAATGCTCCAATGCTCTCCAGACAAATCCAATATCAGGATCAATACCGATAATCTCTTCACCATCACAATGCACTTTGAGACGAATTGGTCCACTCGCAGGATGCGTTGGTCCCCAGTTGAGAATCATTTCAGAGCTATTTGCATCAAGATGATCTTCTCCAATATCTTGCTCTTGATTGAACGCATCAACGATAGTTTGGATATTTGTGAGTGTATCTTTTTCATGTGCATCCCAATCAAAATCTTTGCGGTAAGGTGTTTTGCCATAAAAGTCTTGTGAGACGATAATTGGACGCAGATCAGGATGTCCACGAAATCTCACTCCAAACATCGAAAATGCTTCTCTTTCGTGCCAATTTGCTCCACTAAAATAAGGCGTTAGCGAATCAACCTCGCACGACTCTATCTCACGTGGAATATCACATTTGATCCAACAGTTGATTTTATTTGTCAAATCCTCAAAAAAGTAGTTCATCTCAATACGATTTTCATCGATAAAATCAGTCGGAGAGACCGCCACCAAAGAGCGTAAACCGTGTGATTGAAGTGCTTTTGAGATCGTGACAAGATCATCGGGATTGATTTTGACTCTCAACCAAAGAGGTTTGTATTGGTCGATTGAGAGTGTGTTGTAGTTGTCAAAAAGAGCTTTGAGTGTTTGCATTTCTATGCTCCTACTAATAAATTTTGTACAATCTAAACAAGTTCAGATTGTAGGGCATCTCTAAAAACCGTCATGCCAAACTTGATTTGGCATCTG
>DYPM01000194.1 GCA_020719895.1 Sulfurovum sp.
TTGGAGTTCCTGCAGAACTCAAAATAACGTGAAATGAACAAAGTCCATTTCACTACGCTAACGCTAAGTTGTCTTCAGCAGACAGCTCTCGCGACTTGTCGCTCTTGGAGTTCCTGCAGAACTCTTTTAATTTTTGAAGAATTTTGATTATAACCAAAAGAAAATTGAAGTATGATTTTTAGTTTAAAAATAAGATATACTTATGACTAATTAAGTATAATATATTTTAATTTATAAAATAAATATTTATTTGATTGAAATATATAAACAAGACTTTTAAATAAGGGAATCTCTAAAAACCGTCATACCGAACTTGATTTCGTATCTCATATGCCCCAAATGCGAGATTGCGGGTCAAGCCCGCAATGACGAGATGGAGTTTTTAGAGATGCCCATAAAATAGAGTTCTGCAAGAACTCTAATAAAAATAGCAGGAGAGCAAAATGCTAAAAGACTTCACCAAATTAGAAACTTTTTTGACAGTAGCACGAGAGCGGAGTTTTTCAAAAGCTTCAGCGAAATTGGGTATTTCTCAACCAGCAGTGACGCAACAGATTAAATTTATCGAGAATTATTTGGGTATCAAAAGCATCGAACGCAAAAAGAACGGTATCAAACTCACAAAAGAGGGTGAAGAACTCTACCGAATCGCTATCAAACTCGAAAAAGAGATTATGTTTGCAGAAAACGAAATCCTAAAGATTATCAATCAAGAGATTACTTTTAGACTTGGTGCGTCATTTACGATTGGCAACTACATTATTCCCGGAGAGTGTCTTAATGCGATGAGCAGGGTTATCAATAATGATGTCAATCTTGTTGTGGATTTGAGTAAGGTCATTATAGAAAATATCAAAGAACGCAAACTTGATGTGGGATTGATTGAATCGCCAGTGATGGACAGTGATCTTGTCTATCGGGAGTGGTTGGAAGATGAGTTGGTTGTAGTGAGTAATGTACAAATTCCAAAAATTCTAAGAATCGAACAACTCTATGATTTTCAATGGATTTGTCGAAATGAAGGTTCTCACACTCGAAAGATTGTTTCTGAAGTGTTTGAAGAGCTTGGCGTATCATGCAAAACTTTCAATGTACTTACTGAAGTGAGCAATACTACAGCAGTATTACAGTCCATCAAAAAAGCCAAAAAAAATATAGAAAATCCCATAGCGTCAATTATCTCCAAATATGCAATTGACGAAGAAGTGAACCGTGGAGAACTTTTTGAAGGAAGAATTAGAGGCTACACGATGGATCGAAAGTTTTATATTGTCTACTCTAAAGAGAACAAACACAACGCTTATGTAGATAATATAGTCTCATATATTCTTGCTGGACAGTGCGACAGTTAAAGTCAAATCGCTTCTTTTCAAAAAAGTCCAAAAATATTCTCAAAAGTTTTTTAAATACTACAACCAAAACATACTATTACGAAACGACAGATGAGCTATTTGCTTTATTGTAATTAATAGAAGAAACTAAAAGCTTTGAGGTTTAAAAGTCCATACAGATATGCTACTTGAAAAGTTTTTCCTGGTTCCACCTGTCCTCAGGTGGAACCATATTCAAAATCTATTGGTGTG
>DYPM01000080.1 GCA_020719895.1 Sulfurovum sp.
TCGATAAGTTCCCAATTCCCTTCCCAGTGTTTGTAATCTTCTATAGTGTAAAACTCTTCATATTTTATAGCCAACATTTTGATTCTCCTACTAATAAATTTTGTACAATCTAAATAAGTTCAGATTGTACAAGTTTGCTAAAGCTTTGCCTTTGGCAAGAAAGGAGTCATTTTGACTCCTTGTTGAAATAGTGTATAGATGATAACTGATTTTGTATGATTCTATATTGTAAGTATTTCTAAAACTATTTTTTTTATTTTTGGTAATTTTTCTCTAATAACCATTTCAACGATCATAAGATTGACACCTTCGTAATCGTGAGCTATAAAGTTTCTTATATCGTAGCTTCCTTTGAGGTCATTTTGATCAAATTTAGATAACACTTCATAAGCTCAATCATTTTTGAGACGATTGAATTATTCTGCTATAGAGATAAGATGCATAGTAATAGACGGTTTTCTCATTTTTTTATCTTTTAAAGCTAAAAATATCGAACCAAAATCATTTGTAATCTCTTCTATTAGCTCTATTTTTTCAAAAATAAGTTGAAGTTTAAAAATATCGTTTTGACTATGCATAGATAGCTTCTTTTTTTATGATTTCTAAATAAGGAGAATCACTTTGTTCATCGACTATATCGACATGAAGCATAAATTTTTTGGATATCTCTTCTTTGAGATAATTTAATATAATGAAATATTCCCAAGGATCGCAACTCTCAATATAGCTATCTTCAAACTTTAAAATCAAATCAATATCGCTACCAAAGTGTTCATTTTCTTTGGCATAAGATCCAAACAATCCAATCTTTTGAATATGGTATTTTTGTTGAAATATCGGCTTTTTATTTTTAATATACTCTAATATATTTGTTCGCATATTTTCGATTTTATCTTTACTCATTTGTCATCTCCATAGTATTAAAAATTAGGGCATCTCTAAAAACTCACTTTTGTCATTGCGGGCTTGACCCGCAATCTCCTGTTTATAAAAATATGCCAAATCAAGTTTGGCATGACGGTTTTTAGAGATTTCCATTATAAACTAACTGAACTATTTGAATAGAGACACTAAAACTTGTTCATTTGCTTACCATTGTATACTCTCCATTTGCAATGATATATGCAGGTGAGAGATTGGTGCTGTGGTAGATTGTCGTGCCGTATTTTTTGCTGTAGTATTGCAAAAGAAGGCGTTGGAGTGTTGGTTCGATAGAGGGGACAAACCAGCCGTTGTTGCTTAGTACTATCATATTTTTTGGATTGCCTTGATAGAGTGTTTCACAGGTTGCTTCGTAGCAGATTGCATTACGGTAGGTTGTGTTGTTGATTTTGTAGTCGGTGATATTGCTACTTGCTATATAGTCCACCGCACCATCATAAAACACCTCATTGACCCAATCGCTCAAAAAGTCGGGCAGAGGATTGCTCTCTCCAAATGGAACGAGAATCACTTTGTTGGCAACTCTTAGTTGGTTTGGAGTCAAGATGTAGGTGGAGTTTCGAGGAGTGCCATTATCAGCATACAATGCTCCTATGACGATGGATATTTTGTTTGCTTTTTGTTGAAGTTGTGTAAGGAGTATTGGGGAGAGATTGAGAAAATCAGGGTAGGCTGATTCGGGTAAAATAATGAGTTGTTTGTTTTTGGTGATGGCATCATCGATCTCTTTCAAAATCGTTTCTACTTGAACTTCAAGATGACTTTTGGTCCATTTTTCTTGGACAGGTATATTTGTAGTGACAATCTCAATCTCGTCGGGCAACATCGAGGCAATATGAGAGTCGTACTCGACAGCTAAAAGCAGTAGAGGCATAAAAATTAGAGTGCGTTTGTAGTGAATCAAAATAAGAGTAAGTAGCACTATGACAAATTGCCACTTCTCAATACCAATATAACTCTCTACAAAAATCAATTCTAATTTAAGCCAATCAAATCCCAAAGGATGAATCAATCCAAAACCTACAATAGCAACACCACGCAAAAGAAGCGTCACAAATTCAAGTGGTTTTGTAGAGTAGCGATGAAGCATCGTGGTAATTTTATCAATCAAAAATGCAATTATCCAAAAAATCACACCATATCCAAAAGCGACACCAATCACCACAAAAGGAATCATCCAGCTGAGTTGATAGTGGATAAAACTTAGAGCAATCCACCAAAACCACAAAATACCGATTCCAACACCACTCCAAAACCACACTTTGCGGTTTGTAATTAAAAGAAGCCAAAGAGAGAGAAGACCAAGAAGAGTATAAAGTAGGGTGAGTTTGAGTTCAAAATATTCAAGATAAATAAACGCGGAAGCCAAAATAGAGATCACGCCACCATAAAGAGCAGGGCGAGAATCGTGGAAACAAAAAGAGGATTTAGGTATGCAAAAACTATTCAAAAAGCCTTTTATAATGACTAAAACGCTAAAATTTTGTTCGACTTTATTCAAAAGGACTCCTTATGGACGCAGAACAAGGAAGTGTGATTGGTTCATTTGTACCTCTTATTTTACTCTTCGGTATTTTTTATTTTTTGATCATTAGACCGCAACAACAGCAACAAAAGAAGCACAAAGAGATGCTTGAAAACCTCAAAAAAGGCGACAAGATCGTCACTACTGGCGGACTTATTGCAGAGATCATCAAACCTGAGGCGGATTTTATCAAAATCAAACTAAATGAAGATACGATTGTCAAACTCGACAAAGGATTTGTTGCGAAGAAATTAGAAGGCGAAGCAACAAATGCTTAACTATAAAGTTATCATTTTTGGATTTGCATTGTTGTTTGGCATCGTTTTTTCGATTCCTACGCTAACACAGAGTGAGAGTGGACGAAAGATTACGCTTGGACTTGATCTTCAAGGTGGACTCCATATGCTTTTGGGCGTAAAAAACGAAGTTGCAATCACCTCAAAAGCAACATCGATTGTGACTACTGTCAAATATCTTTTTGATGATAAAGAGATTATTTATGATGGATTAAGTTTGGATGAGCTGACTACCACTATTGCTTTTGAAATACTTGACAAAGATGATTTACCCAAAGTCAATGCACTTCTCAAAGAAAATTTTGAAGGGGTAACTATCACCGAGAAAAACCTTCGATTTACAATCCAAATGACACAAAAAGCGATAGAAGAGACCAAACAATACGCAATCTCTCAAGCAGTCGATACGATACGTAATCGACTCAATGAGTTTGGTTTGGCAGAACCAACAGTCGCAAGACAAGGTGAAGATAAGATTCTTGTAGAAGTTCCAGGGATTAAAACCCAAGAGGATGAGCAACGCGTACGAGAGCTTATCGCACGTGCTGCACATCTTCAGTTGATGGCAGTCGATGAAGAGCGTGTCTCTCGTGTAGATACGATGTCAAAAGAAGAAGCCAAAAGCTATAACGATGTGATATTGTCTGATGTTTATAGCGATGAGAAGTATTTGGTTCGAGCCATTCCAGTGCTTGATGGCTCAATGCTCACCGATGCCAAAGTGGGATTTGATGAAAACAATCAACCCGTGATAAACTTCACGCTCAATGGACAAGGAGCAAAAATATTTGGCGACTTTACTGCAATTAGTGTAGGCAAAAGAATGGCGGTGGTACTTGATGACAAAGTCTACTCCGCACCCAATATCAGAGAGCGTATTGGCGGTGGTCATGTGCAAATCAGTGGACGCTTTTCGATGGAAGAGGCACGTGATCTTGCTATCGCACTTCGTTCGGGATCACTGCTTGCACCTGTTTATGTGATGGAGAAAAGATCAGTAGGTCCTAGTCTTGGAGCTGATAGTATCCAAGCGAGTGCGATTGCACTTGTATCGGGATTTGTATTGGTTGCTCTGTTTATGATGTTTTATTATGGTATAGCAGGTGTGATTGCCAATGTGGCACTTGTGGGAAATATTTTTTTGATTCTTGCAGTGATGTCGCTTTTTGGAGCGACTTTGACACTTCCTGGTATGGCAGGTATTGTTCTAACGATAGGTATGGCGGTCGATTCAAATGTCATTATCAATGAACGTATTAGAGAGCTTCTTAATGCAGGTAAATCTGTCGGAAAATCGATAGAGGAAGGCTACAGCAACGCATTTCGAGCGATTTGGGACTCAAATATCACGACACTCATTGCGGCGGCGGCACTTTTTGGTTATGGCACAGGACCCATTAAAGGATTTGCTTTAACAATAAGCATTGGTATTTTGGCATCTATGCTTACTGCCATTATGGGTACGCACGGCATCTATAGTATGATTTTGCACAAAATCGACAAAAACAGACTGAACTATTGGTTTGGCATCAAGCAAGGAGCTTAAGAAATGGAACTATTTACAAAATTACCTCCGATAGCCTTGATGGTACAAGCGAAGCGGTTTGGGGCGATCTCTCTTTTTTTGGTGGTGTTGTCATGGGTTTTGATTTTTACCAAAGGGTTTAACTACGGTATTGATTTTGCAGGTGGTACGCTGATACAGATTCAATACACACAAAAAGCACCGATTGCAGAGATTCGAGAGATACTTTCTAAAGAAGTGATTTACGAAGGGGCGAGTGTGACCTATTTTGGTTCGGATGATGAGATTATCATTCGCACCAAAACTGATTCTAAAAGTCTTGGCGTTGATATGGGAGACCAAATACGTACACTGCTCCAAAAAACACAAGGCTTCAAAGAGATAAGACGTGTCGATATGGTAGGCTCTAAAGTGGGTTCTGAGCTAAGAGAGAGTGGAATAATGGCACTTTTGTTGGCAATTATAGGGATTCTTGTCTATGTGTCGATTCAGTTTGAGTGGCGTTTTGCGGTTGCTTCTGTTATTGCGTTGGTGCATGACGTTTCGATTGCTGTTGGAGCGGTGTCGCTTTTGAGCGTGGAGTTTAGTCTTGATACTATCGCAGCGATTTTGACTATTTTGGGATATTCAATCAACGATACGATTATTGTCTTTGACCGTATTCGTGAAGGTATTCGTGAAGGCAAAGAGTCAAATCTCGCCTTAATTATTGATGAATCGGTGACCAAAACACTCTCACGTACCACGCTTACGTCACTTACTGTGTTTTTCGTGGTGTTTACGTTGTATCTTTTTGGTGGTGAGATTATCAAAGGGTTTAGTTTCCCTTTGCTTGTAGGTGTGGCTGTGGGGACTTACTCTTCGATTTTTATTGCAGCACCGATTACGATGTGGCTTAAATTTTCTGTTTCGGATTTTAGACTCAAAGAGGCTGAAAAGCTTAAAAGAGAGAAAGAGAAAGAGAAGATGAGAACACAGTTTGAACAAGGAAGTATTTGAAATATTTTTTGATTTCCGTTGTGTTTGTTGGAATTTAATTGAATCCTCTGATTAAATAGATTGCTTCACTTTGTTCGCAATGACAAAGTACCGTCATTGCGAGGTTTGAAACAAACTGTGGCAATCTAAATAATGTTTATTCAGGGTATCAATTAAACTTATTTCAAAACACTAAGAGTCTGATCTGTTTTTAAGTATTGATTTAGATTATTCAATTTTAATTTTTTATAGGTGTATTTTGAGAGCTATTTTTTTATTTTTTATTTTTTTATCAGTTTCGCTTTGGGCAGTTGTGCCATCACAAATTGGTCATTATATCGCTCAATCCAAAATTCCATCACAAGATATTAGTATTTATATTACCGATGTGGTGTCAGGAGAAGTGATCGCTTCGCATAATGCCAATATCAAACGCAAACCCGCTTCGGTGGAGAAGGTTCTTGCAACTTACGCTTCTTTGTTGGCACTTGGATTTGAATATCGTTGGCCGACACGTTTGGTCTATACGGGAGAGATTTATAATGGTAGATTGAGTGGTGATTTGATTGTCAAAGGGTATGGTGATCCAACACTAATGCCTAAAGATGTTGAAGAGATTTCTCAAGCGATTTTTGACAAAGGAATTCGAGAGATAAAAGGAAGCATTGTTATTGATCGTAGCTATTTTGATGTTGGCGACAAAGACAGTGCCTTTTTTGATAACAATCCCTACAGTCCTTATAGTGCAATGCCCGATGCAATGATGTACAATGAACGACTCACGACTGTTTGCGTCGAGCCATCACGTCGTACAGTACGAAAAGCAGAAGAAGATCCCAGCTATCAGTTAGTAAATAATGTAAGATTTGTCAATACTGCTTGTGCAGGAAAATACACATGGGCAAGTAGCAATGTAAATCTAAACGAAAATATTCCAAAAGTCATTTTAAGCGGTCAGATCTCAACGCGTTGTGGCGAAAAGCGTTATTGTCAGATTGCAGGTAAACCTTATTATGCGTTTTATTTTGCACTTAAAAATAGTTTGATTGATAAGGGTGTGAAAATTCATGGCAATTATCACGAAGGTGTTGCATCGCGTGGAAGTAAAATCTTGTTTACCCATCACTCGCAAACACTCGAAGAAATTGTCTCCAAAACCTCAAAAACAAGCAACAATCTCTATGCAAGACACCTCTTTTTATACACAGGAGCAAGATACCACGGCGAACCTGCGACTTTAGAAAAATCAAGAAGTGCGATATATTATCTTTTTGCTCAAGAGCAGATTGATATCAAAAAAGAAGTGTTTGTAGAAAATGGTTCAGGTCTTTCGAGAAAATCTTACTTTTCTGCTTTTAAACTCTCCGAAGTATTGGCATCTGCTTATCGTAAGTTTGGGTCTCGATGGATGCAAACTCTCTCTATTGGAGGCGTAGACGGTACTATTAAAAGACGTTTTAGAGGCTCTGTAGCACACGCAAAAACATGGATGAAGACAGGAACACTCAAAAATGTCAAAAATATCGCTGGATATGTACAAAATAGATCAGGCAGACTCTATAACGTTGTCATTTTGGTAAATTCAAAAAAATCAACCTCTGCAGCATCAAAACTCCAAGATGATATTATCAAATGGCTCGCGAGTACTTCAGGCGGTACTCGTGTCGTTGTTGCTTCACCTATAAAAAACAAAACTATCGCATCATCCAAAGAGCATTTCAATATAGAACCTATCGAGCAAAAACATCAACCAAAACAGCCGAAAACTCTCACTTCTTTGCCATCACAAATACCTGTATCTTCACCTAAAGAGGGCAAATTTTGGATTCAAGTGAGTGCTTCACCAAACAAACCAAAAGCAGTGACATTAGAGACTATTCGTAAAAATGGATTTGAGCCTACTGTCATCCATCAAAGAGGCTACAAAGTGAGAATAGGAAGTTTTCCTACCAAAAAAGAAGCCCTTAAAGCACTTTTGGTTGTAAATCGTAAAATTGCCAAAGATGCTTTTGTCATTTCGGTACAAAAGTGATTTTGCCAAACGACTTGATGTTATAAGGAATAATAAAAATGAATTTTGAAACCTATCCGTTTGAGAAACTTGTCCAACTTCTTGAATCCATCACACCAAATAGCCATTATGCTCCTTTGAGTCTTACTATTGGCGAACCGCAGTTTGAAACGCCAATGTTTATCCAAGAAGCATTACAAAAACACGTTTCACTGTTAAATAAATATCCCAAAAGTTCAGGTGAAACACTACTTAAAGAAGGAATTTTGAAGTATCTTAAAAATCGTTTTGATCTTACTTTGCAAGAGAGTGAGATTATTCCTACTTTTGGGACGCGTGAGGTGCTTTTTAATTTTCCTCAATTTTGGTTACATGAGATTGAGATTGCACAAATTGCATTTCCAAATCCTTTTTATCAAATCTATGAAGGTGCTGCTAAAGCGAGTTATGCACGAGTGATTCATCTTAATCTCACCAAAGAGAATGGTTTTTTGCCGACGATAGATGAAGAGAGATTACAGTATGCACACTTGGTGATTCTCAACACACCAAACAATCCTACAGGTTCTGTGATGAGTATGGAGCAACTTAAAGTGTGGGTTAGGCTTGCTCTTAAACACAACTTTATACTGCTCAATGATGAGTGTTATATTGATATTTATATGAATGAGCCTCTTCCATCACTTCTTAATGCTTCGATTGAAGTAGGAAATGATAGTTTTAAAAATATTCTTGTGATCAATTCTATCTCCAAACGCTCTTCAGCTCCAGGGCTTCGTTCGGGATTTATTGCAGGTGATGCAAAAATACTCAAAGAGTATCAAACTTACCGTACTTATGTTGGATGTGCTTTGCCATTGCCATTGCAGTATGCTTCTGCGATTGCATGGGCGGATCAATCTCATGTGGAGATTTTTAGAGAGAAATACAAAAAGAATTTTGAAATAGCAAAAGAGATATTGGGTATCACGCCACCCGAAGCCACTTTTTATATTTGGTTTAAAGTCGAAGATGAGATCTCCTTTACAACCTCTCTTTATCAACACTACAATCTCAAAGTCCTTCCTGGTAGTTTTTTGGGACGACAAGGACAAGGCGAAGGGTATGTGCGATTGGCTTTGGTTTATGAAGCGACACAGACTCAAGAGGCATTGGAGCGAATTCGTGACTTTTTGGATGAAAGTCATATCAGGGAGCCTCTAAAAACATAGATTGCTTCACAACGTTTGCCATGACAAATCCCGTCATTGCGAGGCTTTGTAAAAGCCGAAGCAATCCAAAATGT
>DYPM01000001.1:0-36110 GCA_020719895.1 Sulfurovum sp.
GATGCCAAATCAAGTTTGGCATGACGGTTTTTAGAGATTCCCTATTACTATTCCAAATTATCTATTGGAAAAAATTGATGCTTATGCTAAAAATCACAATATTACGAGGAGTGCTTTTATTCAATAAGCCTCAAAACAACTTTTGCAAATTAAATCTTAAATCTAATCCAACACACAGTTCATTTGCAACTTTTTTATCAAGAAACCACAAAATACTCCCAAGGTTTTTGCCATTTTTCGATTTGAGCATGTGCTTGAGATGTCATAAAACGTTCACCATCATTGGGCGAAAAAACAAAAGAGAAGAGTTCGCCACCCCATACAAATCGTAACGCATACGCATGGAGATATCCTCTTTGTTCAATATTTGCTTCTTCTATCGTGGCATAACGATGATCTCCTGCTATCGGAGAGCCTTGACTTTTGAGTGCGACGCGGATTTGATGAGTTTTGCCTGTGTGTGGTTTTATAAGAAATATACGCTCATGGACACGAAGAGAAGTAGAAACAAACTGTGTAATCGCTGGATTATTCATCGTAGAGAGAAGTTTGTAACTTCCACGTCGAGATTTTGCCATATCTCCTTTGATCCATCCTTGTTTCTTTTTGGGTTTACGCAAACTAATAGCAAGATAGTACTTCTCTATCTTTCTATCAGAAAACATTTCCGTAAAAATGGATGCACTTTGTGGATCTTTGGCGAAAATCACCAATCCTGAAGTCATTTTGTCAAGGCGATGTACAGGATAGAGTGCGATATTGTATTTTTGAGAGAGTTGCACTACAAATCCCGCCTCTTCTTCGGAGTGGAAACTTACACCTGCTTCTTTTTGTGTAATCAGAAAAAAATCATTTTGATACACTATCATTGTTCACTCTTTAATGGAGATAAAAGATTTTTGGAATCTTTTTTAAAACCACCTTATAGAGTGGTATTATGCACTTTTTTGTTTGATATGAATTGGCTCAGATTTTTCATTGACCACTTTATCAGTGACTATTATCTCGTCTCCACCAAACTCAGGAAGTTCAAACATCGTATCAAGAAGTGTCTCTTCGACAATCGAACGCAATCCTCTTGCTCCTGTTTTTCTATCTAATGCTTTTTGAGCAATCGCCTCTAATGCTTCTGTTTCAAATCGCAACTTAACATTATCCAATGCAAAAAGCTTTTGATACTGTTTGATAAGAGCGTTTTTAGGTTCACTCAAGATACGCACCATATCTTCTTTGCTAATTGGCAAAAGTGTACTAAAAATATGCAATCTTCCAATGAGTTCAGGAATCAAACCAAATGTCACAAGATCTTCAGACTCCAACAGATGCAATAGATTTTCTTCCTCTTTTTTGGAGCGTTTCTCCTGTCCAAAACCCAAAGCATTGCTTCCGATACGTCTTTTGAGAATATCATTAATGCCATCAAACGCACCACCGCAAATAAAAAGAATGTGAGTTGTATCGATTTGGATAAAATCTTGATTGGGGTGTTTGCGTCCACCTTTTGGTGGGATATTAACTACAGAACCTTCTATAATCTTCAACAAAGCCTGCTGTACGCCCTCGCCTGAAACATCTCTTGTGATAGAGCGATTCTCGCCCATTCGAGCGATTTTGTCAATCTCATCGATAAAAACAATTCCCATTTCTGCACGCTTCACATCACCATCAGCTGCCATCAAAAGTTTGGTAAGAATATTTTCTACATCCTCGCCAACATACCCTGCTTCGGTGAGATTGGTCGCATCGGCAATTGCGATAGGTACATTCAAAAAAGTAGCAATGGTTTGAGCCAAAAGCGTTTTTCCAGAACCTGTAGGACCTATCAAAAGAACATTGGACTTTGATACTTGCGTAGTATCTTCGATATCTTCGGATTGTTTTAAAATACGTTTGTAATGATTATAGACTGCAACTGAAAGTGTCTTTTTAGCACGCCCTTGACCCACTACGTATTCGTTGAGCATCGCAAAAATCTCTTTGGGCGTATAGAGTCTTATCTCTTCAAATACTTCATCAAAATCCTCTTCTTCATCTTCACCAAAAAGAATGTGATACGCAGAAACAATGCAGTTTGAACAAATATAAACACCACGTTTCTCTCCTGCTATTAGAGGATTTTCGTCGCTCTCTATTGTTTTACAAAAACTACACTCATTCATCGCCATTATCATTCCTTGCAAATGGTATTCCCCGTGTTGAAGTACGGATAAATTCACACAACTGCTTCACTTTAGGAGAATCACTCTCTTCTAAAAGTCTTGTTGCGGTTTCTTGGAGCGGTTGCCCTTTTTCAAACAACTCTTTATAAGCCGCTCTAATAGCATCAATCTCTTCTCGTGAGATATTTCTTCGTAGTCCCGTAAGATTGAGTCCACGAACTTTGGCACGATTCCCTTCTGCCATACAAAATGGAGGAATATCTTGCGAAAGTGCCGATGCACCCGCGATCGCTGCATAATCTCCGATTTTGACAAACTGATGAATGGGAGTCAATCCACCAATAAAAACATAATCACCCAACACAACATGTCCCGCAAGCGTCACACCGTTGGCAAGAATACAATGATCTCCCATTATCACATCATGTCCTAAATGCACATATCCCATCAAAAGGTTGTGATTTCCAACACGCGTGATTGATCCGCCTCCTTCTGTCCCTGGATTGAGAAAGGTAAATTCACGGATTGAGTTGTAATCACCGATAATCAACTCCACATCTTCGCCTCTAAATTTCAAATCTTGAGGAATCGTACCAATAGCACTATGAGAAAAAATACGATTATGTTTTCCAATCGTTGTTTTTCCCTCTATCACGGCATGAGATGCGATGGTAGTATTGTCTCCAATAACAACTCGAGACCCAATATAACTAAAAGGTCCAACCGAAACATTTTCACCTAAAAGAGCACCCTCTTCTATAATCGCTGTCGAATGTATCAATGCCATATTTTTTTCCTACTTTTTTACAATCATGGCTTTAAGTTCAGCTTCTGCCACAACTTTATCATCTACATACGCTTTTCCATCAAGTTGCCATATAGCACCTTTGTTTTTAATCACTGAAAGTTTATAGATAAGCTGATCTCCTGGAGTGACTGGAATCCTAAATTTGGCTTTATCGATACTAAGAAAGTAAACTACTTTTCCTGCCATATCTTCACCATTTTCTAAGCTTTTGAATGCCAAAACGCCACCTGTTTGTGCCATTCCCTCAATAATCAATACGCCTGGATAGACAGGATGTCCAGGGAAATGCCCCTGAAACACTGCGTCAGTAATAGAGATATTTTTGAGTCCTTCGATATATTTGGAAGGCTCCAACTGTATGATTCTATCAACAAGCAATAATGGATATCTATGGGGGAGTATTTTTTCGATTTCTGTTACATTATATAGCAAAAGAAGTGCCTCTCTTCTTCAAAGATTTACTATCATTCTAACGAAGCTTAACTAAAACTTTGGTTTTTGGCTTGAAGTTATTTACCAAACACACTTTAATCGCAGTGAATTTTTGTTAGAGTACACAAAAAAGTATCCAACATTATGACTTTTCAATCACTTCACATCAAACCTCCCCTACTCCAAACTCTCGAAACACTTGAGTATCTCACACCAACAATTATTCAACAAAAATTGATTCCTGAGATCTTTTCAGGACATGATATTTTGGCAGGTGCACAAACTGGTACTGGCAAAACAGCTGGATATGCACTCCCGATTTTACAAGATTTAGCAGGCAAATATGAAGATGGAAAGCACTATCCCAAAGCACTGATTCTCGCTCCTACACGTGAACTTGTCAAACAGATCAAAGAGAGTTTTTGTAGTTACGGTCAATCTCTCCCACTCTACACTGCTGGACTTTATGGCGGCGTAAAGTTTGAGACTCAAGCTCGCACACTTCATCTTGGTGTTGATATTGTCATCTCAACTCCAGGGCGACTGATAGAGCATTTGGGTGCAAAAACACTCTCTTTGGATGCAGTGAAGTTTTTGGTGCTTGATGAAGCAGATACAATTTTGGATATGGGATTTATCCGCGAAGTGTCTCAAACCCTTCACGCACTTCCACCAAAACGTCAAAACATTCTCATCTCCGCCACACTCTCCACACCACTCAAACGACTTGCAGAAAAATTGTTGATAAAACCAAAACATATCGAAGTAGATGCGATGGGTACAGTCGCTCAAACTGTCACACAATATCTCTATCCAGTCGAAGCTGATAAAAAAATCGAACTTCTCTCGTATCTCATCGGCTCCAAAAATCATCCACAGGCGTTGGTTTTTGTACGCAAAAAAGTTGAAGCTCAAAATGTCGCTGACGGCTTGAGCGAAGCTGGATTAGAAACATCAGTTATACACGGAGACAAAACATCAGGAGAACGAAACAGAGCAATTGAAAAGTTCAAAAAAGGAGAAATTCGTGTTCTGGTCGCTACGGATATTGCCGCACGCGGATTGGATATTCCGACACTTGAGGCTGTGTTTAGTTTTGATATTCCTCATGTGTTACAAGATTATATTCATCGCATTGGACGCACAGGAAGAGCAGGAAGAGCAGGCGAAGCGTTTGTATTGGTCTCTCCCTTGGAGTCAGTTGCACTCAAAGATCTTGAACGCCTACTTGGCAAAAAAATTCCTCGTGTGGTTTTAGAAGAGTATGCTCCAAAAACACCAGAAGAACCACAAAAACGTAAACGTTCTGTGAGTGAAAAAATAGCAGGTGCATTTGGCAAAAAAAGAGAAAAAACTCCCACGACCACCAAAAAACGAAAAACCACCAAACGAGATGGATTTAAAACACTCGAGAGTAAACCTACTAAAAAGAAGAAAGGGAGATAGACGAGTTTAGAAGTTATTTTTAAAATATTTTCAAAAATAGAATTCTTGAAAAAATTAGATCAAAAGCGATGACTCTTGTGGCTAATCGCTTTTGATAGACTTATTTACGCTTTTTTTCCGCCACCGTTACCGTTACGGCTATCTCGACCATTGTGTTTTGGACGTGATTTAAAGCTTTTTTCTCCTTCTCGACTGCCACTTCGGTTACGGTCATAACTACCACTTCGTCCTCGATTACCACCGCCACCGTTGCCACCTCTTTTTTGACGATCTTGACCCTCACGACGCACAAAGTGTTCGATCTCTTCTTGTGTGAGTCCAATCTTCTCTTTGCCACCCACAGAGTTATCGTTCTCTACCATTGAAGCAAGAAGATGTGCAATAGTCACAATATCAATATCATGTTGTAATGTTTTGACCAAATCAATTGCACTTGGAGTCACTTGAGTTTGAGAAATTTTGAGTATCAATGCATCGGCTTTTACATTTTGCACCTCTTGTCTTGTTGGAATCACTTGCGATGCCATTGTGGTACCAACATCTTTTTCGATTCGTTTGATAGCTCTTAACTCTTGAGGAGTGACTAAAGTGATAGCTTCTCCACTTTTTCCTCCTCTTGCAGTACGTCCAATACGGTGTACATAACTCTCTGAATCAAAAGGAATGTGATAGTTGAATACATGGCTTACATCATTGACATCCAATCCTCTTGCTGCTACATCTGTCGCAACAAAAATATCTACATTGCCACCTTTGAAACCACGAATGGTCACTTCGCGTTGTTTCTGCTCCATATCACCATGCAGTCCGCTCACTTTAAAACCTTGAGCAGTGAGGTGAGAAACTAAACGATCTACTTCTTTTTTCATACGACAAAAAACGATTGATTTAGAAGGATTTTTAAAGTCTATCAATCGCACCAATGCATCATCACGCTCATGATCATTGACAACATAATAGTGCTGACTGATGCGTGTATTGGTAGTCTCTGATTTGGTAATCGAAACGGTTTTTGGATTGTTCAAAATATCTTCGGCAAGTTTACGAATCGCAGGTGGCATAGTAGCGGAGAACATCAATGTCTGACGATTTTTGGAAATCATCGTAAAGATATTTTTAATCTCATCCAAAAAGCCCATATCAAGCATCTCATCGGCTTCATCAAGCACAACAAACTTCGGAGCAATCTTGATTGTACCGCTTTTGAGTAGATCTTGCAGTCTTCCTGGTGTAGCAACAATGATAGAAGCCTGCTCAATACGTTCAATCTGTTTTTTATACGCTGTACCGCCATAAACAGTTGCTGTTTTGAGATTTGAGTTTTTACCAAAACGGTACAACTCATCGCTCACTTGCATTGCCAACTCTCTTGTTGGTACAATCACAAGTCCCTCAATAGAGCCGTCTGATTTCATCATACTCATGATTGGCAAGCCAAATGCAGCGGTTTTGCCTGTACCTGTTTGGGCTTGGGCGATAAGGTCGTGTCCTTGAAGTACAAGAGGAATCGCCTCTTGTTGTACTGGACTGGGTTCTGTAAATCCTGCCTCATTGATAGCAGATTGAATTTCAGGACTTAATTGTAAATCAATAAATTTCATAATAAATATACTTTGTGTTGGATTTTTCGGCAACTGTTTGTCTTGGATGGCGTAATAACATCAAGAGGAATAGATAACCTCGTTGGATGCAGCCGATACCAAACTTAATACTAAGAGAAGGAGTCAAAGAGGTGTGTTTAGTACACTATTGCATTCAAGTGCGGAATTATATATAAAATAAGATAAAAAAGAGGTAAAAGGCTATTTTTAATGGCTTTTTGAATACAATAATCCACTTTAATTTGGAGCGTTTCAAGCAATGATTCACAAAAGCAAAAAAATTATTACCGCTGGCATCTTCAGTACAATTATCGGTGCATACCTTATGGGTGTATTTGCACACGCTGATACCTCTTCTACTATTACCGCTAAAGACAAACTTGAATCCTATCTTAAATTCACACAGATTATCAGTCTGATTGAGCAAGAGTATGTTGATGAAGTGAATACCACAGCTCTTATAGACAAGGCACTGCAAGGGCTTCTTACCAATCTTGATGCTCACTCAAGCTATATGAATCAAGCAGATTACAAAGATTTGAGTGTACAAACCAAAGGCGAATTTGGTGGTTTGGGAATCTCTATTGGAATGAAAGAGAATGCTCTTACTGTCATTGCTCCGCTTGATGGCACACCAGCTTTCAAAGCAGGAGTCAAAGCAGGAGATATTATCCTCAAGATTGATGAAAAAGCAACATTAGGGATGAATATCGATGACTCTATCAAACTAATGCGAGGCAAACCTGGTACAAAAGTCACTCTAACTATCATCAGGGATAATGAAGCCAAACCTCTTATTGTGCCACTCATTAGAGACATTATCGAAATTCAATCAGTCTATGTTCGTACTATAGAAGATCAACTTCTCTACCTTCATATCACATCGTTTGATCAAAAAGTAACCCAAAAGATTGAAGAAGCTCTCAAGGAACACCCAAAAACCAAAGGGATTATTCTTGACTTACGAAACAATCCTGGAGGTCTTCTAGATCAAGCCGTTGATTTGGTAGATCTTTTTGTCTCCAAAGGTGTCATTGTCTCTCAAAAAGGACGCGTCGAGGAAGAAACGATCGAATACAGAGCAACTTCAAAAAATGACATCAAAACGCCAATAGTGGTCATCATCAATGCTGGTTCAGCTTCGGCTTCTGAGATTGTCTCGGGTGCATTACAAGATCTTAAACGTGCTGTTATCGTAGGTGAAAAAAGTTTCGGTAAAGGTTCTGTACAAGTGGTAATTCCCATCAATCAACAACAAACAGAAGCACTCAAACTCACCGTTGCACGCTACTATCTTCCAAGTGGCAGAACAATTCAAGCCGAAGGTGTAACGCCTGATATTACAGTACACAGTGGTGCGATAGAGTACAATAATGATCCCGCACTGCTCAAGGAAGAGTCACTTCAAAAACACCTCAAACAAGAACTCAAAAAAATCAACATTACCTCAAAAAAAGAGAAAGAAAACAACACCACCACAGATGACGAAAACAGTACTATTATCACCGAAACGCAACTCTACAAAGATGCTCAACTCAAAAGTGCCGTAGATATTCTCAAAGCGTTAATTATTACCAAAGGAACAAAATAATGCAAAAAACAGTGCTTCTTTATGAAGGAAAAGCCAAAAAAATTTGGGAAACAGAAGATCAAAACTTTCTTATTTCTGAATTCAAAGACTCTCTCACTGCTTTTAATGGAGAAATGAAATCCAACGAAGAGGGGAAAGGTGCTCTCAATAATGCAATCTCTACAGAACTCTTCAAGTATCTCAACCAAAAAGGAATTCCAACCCATTATGTCGATATGGTTGATGCCAATCATATGCTTCACAAAAGAGCCCAAGTGATTCGTATTGAAGTGATCGTTCGTAATATCGCGACAGGAAGTTTGACTCGCAATTTGGGAATTCCCGAAAAAACAGTACTTCCTTTTGCTCTTGTAGAGTTTGACTACAAAAATGATGAACTTGGAGACCCTAAACTCAACGACCAACACTGTTTGATTCTTAATCTTGTCAAAAGTGCTGATGAGTTGGAGTATATTCGCTATATGGCACGACGTATAAATACCATTTTGAGTGCATTTTATGCCGAGCTTGATATTATGCTTGTGGATTTCAAATTGGAGTTTGGTAGAGACAAAGATGAAAATATCATTCTTATTGATGAACTTAGCCCTGATAATTTTAGATTATGGGACTCTAAAACATTGGAAAAATTAGATAAAGATCGCTTTAGACAAGGTTTAGGCGGTCTAACCGAAGCTTACCGACAAGTACTTGAGAGAATTCAAAATAGATTTCTTTCAGAACTCTAAGAGCGACAAGTCGCGAGAGCCGTCTGCTAAAGACAACTCAGCGTTAGCAATCTTTTGAAAAGAAAGTTGCCTAAATGGCAAGTTTTTTCAAAAGACAAACAATAACGTAAATTGGCGTTATTTTGAGTTATGAAATAACTCTAATAGAGCATAAGGAACATCAAATGAAAGTAATCATAAACGTATTTCTCAAGGAAGGGGTTTTAGATCCACAAGGCAAAGCGATACACCACGCTCTCCACTCTCTTGGATTTAGCAATGTCAATGATGTAAGAATCGGCAAACAAATCGTTATGCACATTGATGCTATTGACAGTATCGATGCGGAAGCCAAAGCGATCGAGATGGCAGAGACACTCTTAGCAAATACAGTGATCGAAAATTATTCCATCGAGATCGCAATATGAGAGTTGCTGTTTTGCAATTTCCTGGTACAAACTGTGAGTTTGATACCAAATATGCATTCAAAAAGCTTGGACACGAGGTCGAGCTTGTATGGCACCAAAATCAAACCCTTCCCGAAGATATTGATTTAGTTGTACTTCCTGGAGGATTTTCGTATGGTGATTATCTAAGGTCTGGCTCAATTGCCCATTTTGCTCCGATTATGAAAGCAGTCAAAACATATGCAAACAATGGTGGTAAAGTATTGGGAATCTGTAATGGTTTTCAGATTCTAACCGAAGCTAAAATGTTACCTGGTGTACTCAAACGTAACAACAATCTTCACTTTATCTCCAAATACCAACATCTCACTATAGTAGAAAACAACAACAGCTTTTTAAATCAATGCAAAAAAGATGAACTGCTTCATCTTCCTATCGCTCACGCCGATGGAAACTACTATATTGACGATGCAGGACTTGAGTCACTCAAAACCAACGGACAAATTCTACTTCGTTACAGTGACAAAGATGGCAATCTTGTAGCAGTAAACGGCTCTACAGAGTCAATCGCTGGAATCTGCAACAAAGAAAAAAACATCTTTGGACTTATGCCGCATCCTGAAAGAGCGATAGAGATGATTTTGGGATCAACTGATGGCCTGAAAATGTTGCAAGGATTTAAAAATTGAGACCTCTGAAGAGTCAGAAATTCAATTTGAGCATTCATCAAATATCACGATGGTTTTTGCTTTTTTTTGTGCTATTTGAAAGTGCTGTAGCCCAAAATCTCATAGAGTACAGTTATGTACCAAAAGTCATCTATCCAAATCAACTTTTTCCAGTCACACTGATGGTCAAAGAAGAGGAACATCCAGAATCATTTCAATTTCAGTTTGATCAAAGCAGTGTCTATGAGCCTATCTCTCAAAATCCATTGGTAGTCAAAAATGGCTCGGATCTCTTTTTTACTTTTTATTTCAAAGCACTTTTTGAGACTTTTATTCTTCCACAACTCACAGTCTACTCCAATATCGAAACAATCACACTTCCCGAACGCAAAATCAACTACACCGCTCTCAATCCTCCTGCAAATTTTAGTGGTGTCATCGCTACAGATTTAGAAGTAGTATCAACACAAGTCTCAAACTATGACACACGAAGTGTCATGAGTATATTACATATCGAAGCTAACGAAGCCAACCTCGAAGAGATGAGACTCCAAGGAGACTACGACAGTGGTATAGATGAAATCAGAAGGAAGTTTGCTAAAGTGACAGGAGATTTTTTTGCTGTATTGCCAACGGGCGAGAGCAATATCACTATGAGTTACTACAACACGACTAAAAATCGTTTTGAGCCAATTCCTCTTCCTACAGAGATCAAAGATATACCAGAAGTGAGTGAAGAGATCACACTCAACCCTGTAGAAGATAATTTTGACGAGATCAAAGAAAAAATTCTTCAAGGTCTTGTTTTGTTCTTTTTTGTAATGGCAATCTTCAAACGAGACCTCTTTTATCTTGCATTTGCAGTTCTTTTTGGAATCACTCTTTACTATTTTATCTATATCCCCGAAGAAAAAGTGTGCGTTAGATCTGGTGTTCCGATCTATATTCTTCCTACCAAAAACAGTACCATTGGAGGATATACAGATCAAGAATTGATACTATCAATGCTCGCAAGACGAGCCTCTTATACGAAAATAGAGTACAAAAAAGGAATGATAGGATGGGTGACTGACAATGATCTTTGCAAAGATTAGATTTTTTTTGGGTGGTTTTGTCATTCTTTTTAATACTGCTATTTTGATGATACCTGCAATGTTTTTTTTTCGTAGATATGCAAGTCAAATCATTCATCATATCAACCGTCTTACGTTTTGGATGCTTGGTGGCAAAATAGTCTCGCACGGCATTATGGACAAAAACGCGGATCTCTACCTTATGAATCACCAAGGAGTAGTAGACATTATAGGATTTGAGGCATTCCAAAATAACCGTCTGCGTTGGGTCGCCAAAAAAGAGCTTTTTGAGCTTTTTTGGATTGGAAAAGTACTTAATTTAGCACAAATGATTCCTCTTGATCGTAACAGCAAAATCGGAATACGCAAACTCATCAAAGAGTTCAAACACTCCAAAGATACACTTCATCGCCCCGTAGCAATGTTTCCAGAAGGAACACGATGCGACACTCAAGTGTTGCGTCCTTTTAAATCAGGAGCGTCTATCATCGCAGACTCTTTGAAGCTTAAAGTTCAGCCTGTTGTGATCACAGGAAGTAAATATATTTTTGATGAGAAGTCAAAAACAGCACACAGCGGAACCTTGCATTTTCATTTTCTTCCCACTATTGATAGATCTCAAAATGAAGATACACAATGGTATAAAAAACTCCAACAAGAGATGCAAAAGGTCATCGATGATCAACTACACAACAATCATTGCAGTCGCTAGTGGCGGTGCTATTGGTGCTGTTTTGCGACTTTTGGTAAATGCATTTATCACCAAACATATTCCACACACATTGCCATTTGGAACATTGGTAGTCAATCTTATCGGGAGTTTTATCATTGGAGTTCTTTTTGCTTATTTTCATCATACTCCACATATCTCTCCTTATCTCAAAAGCTTTCTTATCACTGGTATTTTGGGTGCATTGACCACCTACTCTACTTTTGCTATGGAGAGTTTTTTTCTTCTTCGCTATGAAGAATATTTTTACGCATTTGCCAATATGTTTCTCAATCTTGCAGGCACAATCACGTTTGCTGGAGTAGGATATTTGGCAATTTTGCACTTTTTGAAACAAGGATAATACAAGATGCCTTCTCTTGCAACCGAACTACAAAAACATATCAAAATCATCAACTTTTCTTTTAGAGAGGAGAGTGAATTACGTGAGATACTCAAACGTAAATTAACAAAAAAAGAGTTCAAATTATTGGAAGGATGGAGTTTTGAAGTATCCAAAGAAAATCTATCACAATCGCTTGGTTATAATGAAATACAATACAACGATGCGATGCAAAAACTCATCAAAAAACTAAATCAAGAGAAAACAAAAAAAGAGATTTTTATACAGTGAGAGCTTAGCCTCTCTCTAATGCTCTACTAAGATCTTCGATAAGATCTTGCGTATCTTCAAGTCCTACAGAAAGACGAATCAAACCACCCGATATGCCTGCTTCAATCAACTCTTGAGCGGAGAGTTGTTGATGTGTAGTGCTTGCTGGATGTGTGATGATTGATTTGCTATCACCGATATTTACTACTACTGCAAAAATTTCAGTGCTATCAGCTATTTTTTGAGCCATCGCTTTACTTTCCACTTCGAAAGAGAGTAGACCGCTATTTCCACCTTTGAAATATTTTTGTGCCATTGAATAGTTTTTGTCTGACTCTAGTCCTGGATAGTTTACTTTCAATACCTTAGGATGATTTTCAAGAAATTTCGCAATCTCCAATGCCGAAGCAGAGTGTTGCTTCATACGAAGTGAAAGCGTCTCAATCCCTTGAATATAAAGCCACGAATTAAATGGACTCGGCGCTGCTCCCAAATCACGCAACAACGACAATCTCACTCTCAAAGTAAAAAGAGGCAACGGAAGATCAGAGTAGATAAGACCGTGATAACTCTCATCTGGCTCATTGAAGTGGTAGTATCGTGAATTTCCTTTGATTTTATCTACAAGATTCTCTCGCTCTATGATGATACCGCCTATCGCAAGACCTTGTCCTGTAGTGTATTTGCTCGCTGAATGAACTACAATATCACACCCCAAAGCCAATGGAGTACAAAAAATCGGCGTAGCAACAGTATTGTCTACACAACTCAACACTCCATATTGGTTTGTAATTTCTACAATAGTCTTAAAATCGGCAACATCAATGCTAGGATTGGTGATACTCTCAAAGAGGACTAATTTGGTTTTTGTATCAATCAATCCTTCAATTTCTGTAGGATTTTGTACATCAAAATATCGTGTTTCAATTCCAAAACGTTTGATAGTGTGACCTGTGAGAGTTGTCGTGCCACCATACACTTGTTTGGCTACGATGATATTGTCTCCCGCTTCAGCGACATTAGCAATCGCATAAAAAATCGCTGCCATTCCTGACGCAGTACCAACGGCCGCCACGCCTCCTTCAAGTGCTGCAAAACGCTTCTCAAATACATCAGTAGTAGGATTCATCAATCTTGTATAGATATTTCCAAGCTCTTTAAGCTCAAAAAGGTTAGCCGCGTGATCTGTATCTCTAAATGCGTATGCTGTTGATTGATAAATAGGTACTGCCATAGTGCCTTGCGAATCCCTTTGGTAACCAGCGTGAATTGCCAATGTCTGTTGTTTCATTTTTTTATTCCTATCTATCAATTTGGATATCTCAATTTTTTTCAAGCTCAAGAGTCAAAGCTGCAAAAAGATTACGATATACATCATAGTCAGAAATATGCTCCACCAAAACCGAACGACCATTAAAGGCTGGATTGGCAAAATTTGTTTTTTCCAATTGAACAAACACTTTGGTGTGAATATAATCCATACGTGTTAATATCATACTGATATCCTCTTGTACACGATATGGAGGCTCTACTACACCAAAAAGTGAGAATAAAAACGAGCCAGTCCCAGTATCGTATCCTCTTTTGGCACTAATTACACCGCTCTCTCGGTCTGTATTTTGGATTACAAATCCTTGTCTTTGGAGCATTCTTAATGATGCAGCATAAACCTCACCGTATGAGTCTGAAATAATAGTAGTACTAATCCTCTGAATATAGTCGCTACTCACTACTGCACGTCTTGTGCATCCATTGAAAATTATTCCATACACAAAAAAAAGCAACGCTATCAGTGTTATTTTTTTCATTCTATTTTACCCTTTGGAGTTCCAAAAGCATCATTAATGCACGCAAAAACCGTTTGTCTAAACATTCTACTATAACTATACTTAACACTTTTGAAACTATCTATTGAGGTTTGCTTTGTGATTTTTATATTCTAAAGGTTTATTATGTTAGTTTTCGTGCATTTTATTTATCGAGGATTACAGTGAGCACGCAGAAGATAGAGAAAATAAAAACCGTCGGATTCGTACTCAAACCAAATGACTTTCATATCAAATCTCTTTTTGAAAGTGTCAAGCAACAATTCGAATCAAAAGGAATTATCGTACTTCTTTCCGAACTCTCAGCAAGTCATATTGGACTCGAAGGAGTTCCGTTTGACAAGATGTGCGAACGTTCGGATTTTTTGGTCTCACTTGGTGGAGATGGCACACTACTCTCTTTGGTACGAAAATCTTACGGTTACAACAAATCAGTATTAGGAATCAACGCAGGAAATCTTGGTTTTTTAGCAGATATCACACTTGATGAAGTAGAATATTTTCTCACACAACTGCTCGCAGGCAACTACCGCATCGATGATCGAATGATGATATCAGGATATCTACTCAAATCAAATCAAAAAAAAGAGACTTTTTTTGCTTTTAATGATGTCGTTATTACACGTCCTGTTATCTCCAAGATGGCGACTATTCACGCTTCTATCGATGGTGAAAGATTCAATACTTATCGTGGAGATGGACTTATCATCGCTACTCCTACAGGCTCTACTGCATACAATCTCTCTTCAGGTGGTGCAATTATGTATCCACTCACGCAGGCTTTTATTATGACTCCTATTCTTCCTCACTCTCTTACACAGCGTCCATTGGTAGTTCCTGCCGATTTTACTATCGAACTCACCTCTCCTGATGAAAAAATGATCGCAATGATCGACGGACAAGATGATTATGAACTACATAAAAATGATATTTTAGTCATCAAAGGAGCGGCGTTGGGAGCAAAACTGCTTCATCTTAAAGAACGAAACTATTTTACAACACTCAAAGAGAAGTTGGGTTGGGGAAGCGAAAAATGATCGAGCGTCTTTATCTTCGTCATCTCCTCTCTTTTGAAGAGGTAGAACTTGAGTTTGATTCTAGATTGGTGGTTTTTACAGGACCCAGCGGTGCTGGAAAATCACTGCTTATCTCTGCGATTCTCTCTAATGCAGGATACAAAAGTACACACAACGCCTCTGTGTGTGAAGTACGTTTCCAAAAACCAAAAACACTTCAAGCTGAAGATTATGAACTTGATACAGAGCTAATCATTAAAAGTCTCAAAAAAGAGCAGACCCGTTACTATCTTAACAACCAAACCATCTCTAAAAAAATGCTTCAAACTCTCTTTCGTCCTCACATTCAATACCTCTCTGTCCGAGACAAAACGGGACTTGAGCCACACGCTATTTTATCTATGATTGATGCGTTGCTTATAGCTCAAAATCCTACTTTCAAAAAAAGCTACAAAGAGTATCAAAAACGATTTGCACTCTACAGAACTAAGTCCGAAGAGCTTATCAAAATCAAAGCTGACGAAGCAAAAATCGCAGAGCTTATTGAGTTTGCTCGTTATGAGATTGAAAAGATCGAAGCAATCAATCCAAAAGTCACAGAAGAGTCAGAACTCATACAAATAAAACGCCAACTCTCTCATATCGACAAACTCAAAGCTTCTCTACAAAAAGCATCTGATATTTTTAATTATGAACAACACATCGAAGAGATCTATCGACTATTAGATAAAGATGTTTCATATTTTGTCGAGACAATGAATCAACTTCGATACGATCTTGAGGAGAGTGAGACATTCGCAGATGAGATTGCAGAAATTAATGTAGAGTCAGTGCTTGATCGTCTCTTGGCAATCACCGCACTCAAGAACCGATACGGCTCGATAGAAGAGGCATTGACATACAAAGAGAACAAAAAAATCGAACTCTCCAATTATCAAAATATCGAACAAAATAAATCTATATTAGAGTCCTATCTCGCGATGGAATCGATAGAACTTCACACACTCGCCACACGTCTCTCGCATTACCGCAAAGAAGCAACCACAACGCTTGAAAAAGAGATTCAAACACACCTTCATTCGCTTAAACTTCCTTCACTCTATTTTGGTTTCGAGACACAAACAATGGAAAATAGCGGTATTGATACTATCCAAATCACTCTTGCACAAACATCTCCAGATAAACTTAGTGGCGGTGAGTTCAATCGTCTCCGTCTTGCACTTATGGCATCTACAATTCAAGAGAGTGGTTGCGATGGAGTATTAATCCTCGATGAAATTGATGCGAATGTAAGCGGAGATGAATCTATCGCAATAGCACGTCTTATCAATACACTCTCAAAACAGTATCAGATATTTGCTATTTCTCATCAACCGCATCTTTCTGCACTCGCCAACCAACACATCGTAGTCAAAAAAGAACAAAATCGCAGTATCGCTATACCACTTGATAAAAATGGTCGTATCGAAGAGATTGCACGCATTATCTCAGGCGAGACACCAACCCAAGAGGCGATTAATTTCGCCAAAAAACTCCTCGAAGAGACACAAATCTTCAGCGAGACTCAAAAATAAGGGCATCTCCAAAAACCCCATCTTGTCATTGCGAGCTTGACCCGCAATATCGTATTTGGGACATACGAGATACAGAATCAAGTTCGGTATGACGATTTTTAGAGGTTCCCATATTTCAATCCAACACAACGCCCACAAAACAGGGCTTTTCATCTTTTTTTAAGAAATTATTGTGATAATGTAAACCAATCTATCTTTAAGGAAAAACAATGACAAAAGCAACATTCGTAGAACTCGTTCAAAAACATGGCGAATATGAGACCAAAATAGCCGCCGAAAAAGCAATCAAAGCATTTACCGAAGCTATCGCTGATGTGATGAGCCAAAGAGAAAATATCACTTTGGTTGGATTTGGAAGCTTTCACACAACAGAAGTAGCAGAAAAAACAGGAATCGTACCAGGTACGAAAAACAAATATATCAAACCTGCACATTTTGCTCCTAAATTCAAAATGGGCAAAACCCTCAAAGACGCAACAGCAAATGGTCTAATCTCAAAAGAAGAAACTCCAAAAGAAGAACCACAAGCCTAAATCTGCACTAAAATCTATTAGACTTCTTTCAAAAATAAGAAGTCTATTTAGATGACTCTACTCCAAAAATACACTCTTTATCTATTTCTTCTTTGATTTTATACATTGATAAGTTTATGCTAAGTAGCAATGTGAGACTCTTCGACTCATAAATCATATTTCAAAAAGGGCGGAAAAAATGGACAACGAAGAGATATTTAATATCAACACTCTGCTCAAAAAATTGCATCTTTATTTCAAACCCACGTTAGACAAAAAAAATATCACTTTATTCTATCAGCAAACCAAAGGACTTCCCCGAGAATTTAGGGGAGATCATCAGACACTTACAAAACTTTTGAACAAACTTCTAAATGATATTTTACAAAAAAGTAATAACTCTCAAATTCTACTTTCTGTTTTAAGTGTAGATGAGTTTTTGTATGAAGAGATAGTTACTTTTGGTTTTTTTTATACAAATCTCAATAAAGATGAGTTGTTTTCACTTTACGATGAAGAGATGATAAAACTCATCAAAATATTAGATGGCGAATTGATCAATATCAACGAAGCAGATATTGCATTTCAAATTCCATTACGCAACAAAACATTGGGTTCTCTAAGACACTACAGACTCACTGATGATTCGCTTCTCAATAAAAAAGTGTGGTTGTTGTGTACTACACCACTCTCAACCAAACTTTATAAAACATTCTTTACATATTTTAATTACACTGTAGATGAAGGAAATGAGGATTTTAAAAACATAGAACAGTATGATATTGTAATCGTAGAAGATGACTTATTGGATAAAGCAAAAAAAGAGTTACTTCAAAAAGCATATCAAAAAAGAAAATTTTATATCATCATTATTACCAAAGAAAAACAAGAAGATCTTTTTTCTTTTTTTACAATATTACAAAAACCACTTCTTCAAGAGTGTGTTTGGAACTCAATTGAATCTATGAAAATATTTCAAAATACAAATAATGATTTGGATAAATTTTCAAATCAAATCAAACAAGAGATTCCAGTTGATAAATTGATATTTCATATACAAATGGATGAAAGAGAACAAGATGCTGAAAATCTTTCAATTTTAAGCAAACTAAGAGGAGAAAGAAATCATGACAACAATCCTCTTATGTATCAACAATCACTCAAAATATTTGTTGCCAAATACAAACACTCTTCTGTAGAGTTCAAACAAATGGTAAATGAAAAATCACTCCTTGAACTTAAACAATTTTGCGAAAAACTATATGACTCTGCATCAAGAATAGGTTCTTTAAATATGGCACATCTTATGGAAACGCTACTTTTGATTATCGAAAACGAGGAGTATCATATGCTGGATATGAATATTTTAAAATATCGTATTTCATTGTCACAACTATTGCAAGAGATTGACAAAACACTAAAAAAACAGTAAGCACACTTTTAAAAAACAGAAAAAAATATAATACCAATCCTCAAACAGTTAAGTTTGAGTAGATAAAATATCCCATTTTCTAAATCCACACCAAAGCAGAAACCATGAGAGGCTTTATCGCTTTTGCATTAGACAAACCTATTATCAACCATATGCTGTTGGCGTTTTTGTTGCTTCTTGCTATTTTTTCGTATCAAAATATCGCCAAAGAGATATTTCCTCCCGCAAAACTTGATCAGATCACTATCATTGGCGGATATGCAGGAACGAGTGCTGATGTGCTTGATAAAATGATGGTTGGGACATTGGAAGATGAACTTGAAGGGATTGCTGAGCTTGATACGGTATATACAACGATTCAGAATGGTTCGTTTACTATTTTTGCTGATATCAAATCAGGAAATGACAATCAATTGGTGCTTTCTGATGTCAAAGATGTCATCTCTAATATCAGACGCGATCTCCCTGCGGATATGGAAGAGCCAGTGGCTCGCATTACAGTAAGTGAAATTCCTCTTTTGCTTGTAGCGATCTCCTTTAAAGATGAAGATACAAACAGATCAAAGCTTATCAATGTAGCAAAAGATCTAAAAACTGAACTCTCCGCCCTTGAAGACCTTTCAAAAATAGAAGTATGGGGAGATGCGGACGAAGAGGTGTTGATCACGCTTGATCAAAAACGGCTTGATGCTTATGGACTCGACAAAACCGCAGTCTATCAGGTGATCTCTACAATCGCCTCAATCTATCCTGCGGGTACACTTGATAAGCAAGGAGATCATCTTTATCTCTCTACGCTTAACGGAGAGAAAAACAAAGAGGCACTTGAAAATACGATTCTTTCGATAGATCAAAAACGTGTTCGGCTCAAAGATATCGCTACTGTCTCTTTACAGCTTGAAGAACCACAACAGATCTCTCATTTTAACGCCAAAGAGAATATTTCGGTCAATATCAACAAATCCAAACACGGCAATGCCATCGCTCTAAGTCACCAAATCAAAGAGATACTCAAAACATACAATACAAAATACAAAAATCTTTCGTTTGATGTTTACACAGACACTTCGATCTGGATCAAAAACCGTCTCAATCTTGTCACCTCAAATATCTTTTTTGGTCTTATGATGGTGTTTTTGGCACTGCTTTTGAGTGTGAATGCACGCATTGCACTTGTGGTTGCATTGGGAATTCCTGTGAGTTTTATGATTGGAATTATCTCGGCTGATATGTTGGGATATAGTCTCAATATGTTGAGTCTTCTCGGGGTTCTTATCGCACTTGGAATGTTAGTCGATGAGGCGATTGTAGTAGCAGAAAATATTCATCGCCACTTAGAGATGGGCAAACCACCACGAGAAGCAGCACTCGAAGGATCACTCGAGATGGTTCCAGCGATAATAACAGCGACCTTGACGACGGTTTTTGCTTTTTTGCCACTGTTGATTATGAGCGGTGAGATGGGAATGTTTATGCGGATTTTGCCGATTATGATCTCCATAATGCTCATCTCTTCACTTTTTGAGGCATTTTATTTTTTGCCTCTGCATACAAAAGAGCTTTATGAACATCGAACCATCAAAACAAATAAAGAGGAGTTTGCAAAAGATGAAGCATTTTGGAATCGTATGAAAGCAATTTATGAATCTGTTTTGACGTGGTTGCTCAAAGTCAAAAAACGCTCTTTGGTGATCATGACAGTTTTGATTATCTTAGGAACGATGGGACTTGGCGGAATACTCAAATTTCAACTTTTTCCTACTTTCGACTCAACACAAGTACAAATCAATGGAAAACTAAATGTCAATAATGATCTCTACGATACAGAAAAATACATCGCCGAACTTGAAACTGTTTTACTCAAAGATCTCGACAAAACCTCGATAGATTCTATCACTGCAATCGTCGGATTCAAAATGAATCAAGATCAAACTTTTGAGACGGGAGAGAATCTTTTTCATCTATTTGTCAATCTTCACGAACAAGCACCAAGTAATTTTTTTGACATCTATATCAATCCTGTACTCTCAATAGAATACGACGATAGCGATATGATAAGAGAAAAATTATCACAAGATATCAGCAAAGAGATCGAAGCCAAAATCGGAGATACATTTGCTCAAAAAACATTTAATGGTAAAAAAGTATTTGAAGAGTTGAATGTTTTTGTCCAACAAGCTGGCATTGTAGGAAACGATATTGAGATAGGATTTTCACATCAAAATAATCAATATGTTATGAGATCAATGAATAAATTAGAAACAAAACTCAAATCTATTAATGGCGTATCAGGTATTGGCAATAACGCCAACGAAGGAGAGAGAGAACTCAAACTTAGAGTCAATGAGTTTGGACAACAGTTGGGTCTTAATGAGCAGTACATTGTATCAGCACTTAGAGGATCTTTCCTTAAAGCCGAATATGCCAAAATGTTTAACAATAATGGATTGGTACGCGTAAAAGTAGAGGACAATTACAAAAAAGATACTTCAATAATCGAAGAGTTCACCATCCTAACACCTGACAAAACCAAATCAGTCAAACTCTCCGATGTGTGTGATTTCATCTATCAAAAAAGTTTTGTCAAGATTTTCAAAGAAGATGGACTGCAAGTACGATCAATATACGCATCGGTCAATGAGGAGATTATTACTCCTGTAGAGGTGATGACACAGCTTCGCAAAACACTCAAAGAGATAGAAGATTCAGGTATCAAAGTGATCATCAAAGGAGAAGAAAAAGAGAATACTCGAATCCAAAAAGAGCTTAGTCAAGCAGGAGTGATTGCTATGTTTTTGATATTTATCGCTTTAGTGTGGATGTTTAACTCTTTGGTATTGCCACTTATCGTCATCTCCGTGATTCCACTCTCTATTTTTGGTGCATTTTTGGGAACGTGGCTGATGGGACTTAATCTCTCGATGCCAGGAATGATGGGCGTTGTTGGTCTTGCTGGTGTCGTGGTCAATGATGGATTGATTATGCTTGATTTTATCAAAGGGAGCAAAGACTACGATGAGCTTCACCACAAAGCAGGAATGCGACTGCGTCCGATACTGTTGACTTCGATTACAACAGTATTGGGATTGTTTACATTGATATTTTTCGCTTCAGGACAATCACTCATCGTCCAACCGATGGCAGTGAGCCTTGGATTTGGTGTCGCATGGGCGACAGTTCTCAACCTCTACTATGTACCGTTGATGTACGCAGTGATTTATCGGGTCAAAGGCTAATCGAACCATCTAAATAACGCTCAAAAATTAAGTCAAAAGTAATGACTCTTTTGGCTGGTCACTCTTGGAGAATTTATATTTAATCAGAGGTTTCAATTAACGTCATACGTCCAATGAAACTGCAAACCACCATTAATGACATCACAAGATTATTTCATATACAATCCCCGCCGTAAAGACGGTTTGGAGGTTAAGCGATAGTTCATAGCTTTCGTTTTATTTGATTTTAAATCATTTCCGCAGGAGGAAATACAATGAAGCACACACTTTTTACCCCCCCCTCATGGCAATTGCTCTACTAACATACAGCCTACAAGCGACTACCATGGATGAGCTTGGAAGACTTACAGGCGAAGCATTTGAAAAAGGCAAAATTGATCTTTATATGCAAGAGGTACATGGTTTTGATGAGTCCAATTATCCTTATTACGAAAACGTTAATGAGTGTGGCGGAGAGGGTCTAACTCAAGGTGTATATGACACATATATCTATAAAGTCACGGTGAAAGTACTTGGAAAAAAGAAAAAAATCACATTGCTTAATGCAGACTTTAGAGATGCTTGCAATAAGCACGATGAGTGCTATATGACATACGAAAAATCAAAAGAGTATTGCGAAAATAAATTTGCTGAACATTTAGGAACAGCGTGCTACGAAGGTGAACTAAAAGACTTTGGCAGTGTTATCAAAAACCTTATCACAGGCTTTGCTCCTGTTGGTGTGTGTCTTGGTGTTGCAGCCAACTATGCAGTGGTAGCGAATGTTGCAGGTTATAGTTTTTATCCCAATGCTCAAAAGAAAGCTCAAAGATACAAGGAGGCTTTGGATGATATGTTTAGCACAGAGCCAGACAAGCAGAATGCTTGGTACGAGTGCAAGAAAGAAGAAAAAGAGAGAAGAGGGTCAGATGAATATTTTAATATACAAGATTGTTTTCAAGAAAAATTAACCCCCCCAAATTTAAGAGATCCACAGGAAAACCACTAAATCCAATATTATAAAAGGAAACCCAATGAAACTACTCTCCATCTTTAAAACAACAATATTTTTGAGTACGACACTCTTTTTTACTGCGTGTGGTCCTGCCAACACCACAATAATAACCCCAACGCCAACACTTGTCCCAGCTGAACTCATCACGCAATGGGGTGATGAAGGGAGTTATAGTTTTTATGGCATTGCTATAGACAAAAACGACAATATCTACACATCAAATAATGCCTATACATCAAGAATAGGCGACGGTCAGATTCGAAAGTTTGATAGCAATGGCACTCTTCTTTTGCAGTGGAGTAGTAAAAAAGGGAGTGGTGAAGAGCAGTTTTATTCTCTACTCGATATTGCCATAGACAGCCATGATAATGTTTATATGACAGATGATAACCACCGCATCCAAAAGTTTGATAGCAATGGCACTTTTCTTTTGCAGTGGGGTAGCGAAGGGAGTGGCGAAGGACAGTTTTTAGGTTGTTGCTTGGGTATCGGCGTGGATGATCAAAGCAATATCTATATAGCAGATTCATACAATCACCGCATCCAAAAGTTTGATAGCAATGGAAGTTTTCTTGCTAAGTGGGGAGAGGAAGGAAATGGGAATGGACAGTTTCTCTTTCCAAAAGATATCACTATAGATGCTTTTGGCTATATATACGTAACAGACAGTGGCAACTACCGCATCCAAAAGTTTGACAGTAATGGTGTTTTTCTTTTGCAGTGGGGGAGTCAATTGGTGGATGGCAAAAAAGACAGTGACAATATGAAGTTTGAAACTCTTCGAGGTATTCATGCAGACAATCGCGGAAATATATATGTAGCCGATAGCAGTCGTGGTATTATCAAAAAGTTTGACACAAACGGCAATTTCATTTCAAGCTGGAATGGGAGTACTGACGGGAGACGGTTTGTTGATCCTAGAGGCATCGCTACAGACAGCAGTGGCAATGTGTATGTAACAGATGCCGATTATATTTGGAAGTTTAAACCGTAAAATTACTTTTAGACATTCACTACGAAAATAGGCAACCTTTGTGGTTGCTCTAAACTCCAAAATGAGTTTACTCTTTATATGGCAATTTTTATCCTCTTCGCATCTTCTCTTTTTGCGCACTTAAGCGGTCGTACATCTCCCAAATCTTCAAATTCTCTTCGCAAAGGGTCAAGTCGATAAGGCTTTTTTGACCTTCTAAGATGGCGACTGCCTCTTGTAGTCTCTCTTGCGTATAGACCAAAGTAAGTGCCTCTTCGTACTCTTCCCAAATACATTGCTCTTCTCTCATTCGGATTAGTTCAGCGACAATGTGAGCGATAGGATGTTCGATAACAGAGAGTAGCCAAAGTGCCTCTTGAAGATTTCCAATCAAAAGATAGAGTTGTGCTTTGAGTGTTTGGAGTGTGAAAGAGTGTTTGAAAATAACGCCAATATAACCGCCAACATCAAGATGCTCTTCAAGCGGTTCAATCGCATCAAGTATCTCTTGCGGTTCATATCGCTCAAAATCCAACACCATCTGTCGAATCTTTTTGCCTTGATTTTTGTTGCTGTAAAGCAAATCATCGATGGGATAAACCTCTGAAAAATCGGGGATAATGATCTGACACGCATAAAAGCCGAGATAGTCATACTCACGCAGGTAGATTGTTTTGCCTAACTTATAGGCAATGGTTTGTAGAAAATCAAGTTGGGACGTTATCTCTTTGGAGTCAAACGCCCACGAAATGTAATCAAAACTTTTGGTGCGAGACAAAAGCCCAAATCCTATTTTGCCATTGGAGTCGATGTAGTGTGCTTCAAGATTGAAACTCTCTTGCACTTGTGCCATATCAAAAGTTGGTTTCTCAAGTCCGCCAAACTCATTGCGTTCGCGTCCTTGAAGGAGTTCGGTCAGTGTACGCTCCAACGCCACCTCTAAGAGTGGATGAGAGCCAAACGAAAGCATCATTGTTCCCTCCGATGGATTGATAAGCAAAATCGCAGTCACAGGAAATACGCCACCAAGTGACGCATCAAACACTTCGACTTCAAACCCTTCATTGCGTAACATCGCGAGGTTTTCGACAAAACTCTCAAATCGACTGTAAAATGCTTTGGGATAGATCGGAAGTGCGTAGCCATTTTTGATCACCTCTCTTTTGACATACCGCTCAAATATCTCGCTGAGTGCTTGCACTTGTGCCTCTTTGGGCGTATTTCCCGAAGCCAATCCGTTGCTTACGTAGAGATTATTGAGGATATTGATAGGAAAGTAGATGGTTTTGTGTTGTGTATCTGTAGAGTTTAGCTCTCTAAATGGCAGTGAAATGATCTTCTCTCTCTCGTCGCTGTTAAATTCAACAAGATCATCACTCTCCAACATCTTTTGGGGATCATAAATCCTCAAAAGTGTTTTATCAAGATATCCGCCTTGCCACTCAAACGCAACTTCGTCAGGATAAAACGAACGTTTTGGAAGATAAAAATCGATAAAAAAAGCATTGGTTGCAAGCCTCTCGATATACTCTCCCAATGCACTTGCTTTTGAGGCATCTCTCAGTGTGCCTTTGCCATTGGCATAAATGCGTTGAGGTGCTTCTTTAGATTGAACCAAAAGCGAATAGCAATGCGTGAGAGGATGTTTTTCGTGGGCAAATGTGACAGCAAAACCTCCATCTTTGAGTGTTTTTTCCATCTTTTGGAGTGTGTTTTCTAACGAGTCACATTTTGAAATAAGTGTGGTCATAGGCTCTCTTGTGGCTTTATATCTGTTGTGGCGTTACTCGTAGCAGGTTTGTAGTTGAGAATCTTTTTGACCGTTTCGATAGAACAGAAAAAAAGTGCATCAAAAAGCGGATGAAGTTTGGTGGTGTGTGCGTCAATAATCTCAAAAGGCTCAAAAGCAAACCCTTCTCCCTCTTGCGAATTTGCAGGTGTGACGCGAAACACGACAGGCTTGAGCGTACGTACGAGATTGAGTATGTTTTTGTACTGCTTGTCCTCTTTGGGTGGCAAAAAGTTGTTTTGCTCACTCTCTTTGAGCCTTGCTTTAAGAAGCAACAAAAGTTTGTCATTAAAAATGACTTTATTCCATTTGACACCGCCAAGTTCTATATAGAACTCTCTGTTTGAAGCAATGAGAGGATGAGGTTTTGTAGCCCGTATCGCCTCAAGAAGGTGTAAAAAAAAGTTTTTACCGCCAAATGTTTGCGCGGCGGAGGAGAGTATTTGATGAAAATGGTATTTTTGAGTATCGTCAAGAGTATTAAAATCGCACATGAATAATTCTTTGTGTGGAGGTTGTGAGATTATAGCTTATTGGACTTCATCGTGACAAAAAAAGACAAATAGAGTTTTTGTCAAGAAGTCTAAGCACAAAGTGCATGAGCTGTAGGCACAAGATTGCCACGGTTTGTTCCAAGCCTCGCAATGACGGTACTTTGTCATTGCAAACGTCGTAAAGCAATCTATTTAATCAAGATGGTTCAATAAACAATCTTATGACTAAAATAACGCTCAAGTATTGCGTTGATCCGTTCTATCTCAATAGGTTTAGAGAGATAGTCATCCATTCCTGCACCCAAATATTTGGAACGATCAGTTGTCAAAGCGTTGGCTGTAAGTGCAACAATAGGAATATGTCGCAAATTGTTACTTTTTTCATATCCCAAAATTTGTGCTGTTGCTTCCATTCCACCCATTACAGGCATTTCAATATCCATAAAGATAATATCAAAGAGATTGGGTTGATTGAGTCTTGCCTCTAATGCCTCTTTGCCGTTATTTGCAATTGTCACTTCAATGCCCATACGATTGAGAACATTGGTGATGAGTTTTTGATTGATACTATTATCTTCAGCGACAAGAACATGCACATTTTCATAACGGTGTATCTCTTTGCGTTCAATCTCTTGGACTTGATTACTAAGTACGCGAAGGGTTTTGGTGAAATTGACTGGTTTATAGAGAATTTTTGAGATATGGTTGCTATAAGCTTTGAGTGCATTTTTTTGATTGGTGGTGGTGATAAGTACAATTTTGGTGTCAATATCGATAAATGGATCAAGTTCTCGATCTCTTTGGCGATATTTATGTTCAATAAAAAGAATATCGGGGAGTTTTTGTTTTTCATGTTTGATAGCAAGAATAGATCTCTCCGTATAGTGTTTGATCGTCACACCAATATAGTTGAGATAGAGTTCAAGATTTTTGTCAAGAATCGCTTTGGTCTCATCTGGAGAACCAAGAATACCTACAGTGAGATGATTGAAATTTCTCACTTGACGAATCGATGCTTTGGATGCTTTTTGGAGCATTAGAGTAAAGAAAAATGTACTTCCTTCATCTGGTACGCTCTCAATACTTAGTTTACCGCCCATCATATCAACCAATCGTCCTGATATAGAGAGTCCAAGTCCTGTTCCTCCATATTTTCTACTTGTACTCACATCAGCTTGAGAAAAAGCTTCAAAAATTCTACTCTGTTGATCTTTGGTAATTCCAATTCCTGTATCAGATACAGAAAAACGCACCTCAACCTGCTCTGAACTCTCACGAATTTTTTCTACTTTGATACTCACTTCACCGTTTTTAGGAGTGAACTTGATCGCATTGCTTATTAGATTGACTAATATTTGAGAGATTTTGGTTGGATCACCCACTAAAAGTGTTGGAAGATAAGGATCTATAAAAACTTTAAAATCTATATTAGATTCATTGGATTTTGCTGCATACGACTCTACTGCAATCTCAAATTTATCAATAGGATCAAACTCAATCATCTCCAATTCTATTTTTTGGGCTTTGATTTTGGAGAGATCAAGAATATCATTCACAATAGAGAGAAGATGTTCTGAGCTTTTTTCTATCACAGATATAAACTCTTGCTGTTCTTTTGGATCATGACTCTCTTTGAGTAGCTGGGTAAATCCTAGTATTCCATTGAGTGGTGTGCGTATCTCGTGGGACATACTGGCAATAAAAAGATCTTTGGTGGTATTTCCATCTTTGATTGCTTTAAGTACATACATAAAAATAAGATTTGACTTACCGCGTTCTATCAAATTTTTGAGTTCTTCTTGTTGGTGTCTATCAAAAATAAGATCTATATCTTTGCTTATTTTTTCATCTATTCTTTGATTTTCTTGAAAACTAAAAAAACGATACACCTCTTTAATCCACACTATCAACAACAACAACGCCACAATACCATATCCGCCTGCCCAAATAAGCTTTTCATAGAGAGGCATAAGATCTATAAATTCTATTTCGTGATATAAAATTGAGAGAGACTGGTCGATATAGTCAGCACGTTTGTAGATCTGATTTGTCCATCCTCGATGGGTGACAGAGTAGTTTCCTACAGAAGATTCAGAACGTATCATCTCTCTTTCATCAAGAAGATTTTTTTGAAATGCCTCTTTGTCAATATTTTCGGAAATCTTCTCTATCACCTCTTCGTTTTTAAGAAGCGAGAGTTTTGGAAGTGTAGATTGTTGTATCACTCTTGCCCATAACGCAACATCTTTTTTATCCATTGGCTTACTACTAAGAAGTACATAACTAATCATCGAATCTTCAAGAATCGTTTGTTCTTTTAGCATTGTAAATTCATTGTAAGTAAGCAGATATTCAGTAATCCATTTGATATTAGGTTTAGAAGAGAGTGAGTCGAGTATCTCAAAAAAGTGTTCAGTTACTCTTTGGTGATAGATTTCATAAAATATCTCTCGATAACTTGAATCTATCATTATCACTTTTTCTCTTGCTTCGTGTAATGCCCTTTCGACATCTCTCAATCTGTTGCCATAACGTCGAAACTGCTCTTGATTGTCTACTATTTTTTGTGTTTGGGTAAGCAAAGTATCTGTTGCTGTCCATGTTTCTTTGAGTGCTAAGAGAGTGTATTCGTCTTGTTTTGACATATAAATAGCACTCTGAATACGCTCTTCCCACAACTTGTCAATAATAATTTGAATATTTTTGATGAGTGAAGAGACAGTCGTTGTTCTGTCAAAATCATTATAATTTTGATATGAGAAGTAACTAAGATAACTGCTTATAGTAATACCGATAGAGAGTAGCACCAAAAGAAGAATTTTTGTTATTTTACTATGCACACTTATCATTGAATGTGATTCCTTTTTTTGAAAATTTTTTAAGTTTTAAGCAATGACTCTCGCAACTGATCATCTTTGAAAAACATCTGTCTAATCAATGGTTTTATTATATTCTCAATTAAATAAAAAAATTTGAAACCGTTGGATTATCTATCATGGAGTGAAATCGTAAAAATATTTTGTCCTTTTTCGTAGCGATATCCTAAAGTGTAGTGAAGTTTTTTGAGAATTGTATCGACAATATAAAGCCCCAATCCAAATCCTTGACTTCTTTTCTCCTCTTGCGAAAAAGGTTCAAGATAAAAAGAGAGAGGATGCTCAAGTCTCTCTCCTGCCGAACAGATCTCCAATACACCTCCTCTGCTTTTTAGCAATACATGGTGATCTCGACTATATTTGATCCCATTGTCCATCAAATTTTTGAGTACCAATGTAAAAAGTTTGACATCAGTAAAAAGCATTTGGTCTTGTACTTCAATCGTAACCTGATCTCGTCTTCCCAAAAGCAATTCGCGTGTTCTACGAATCAACGCATCAAGCGATATCTCCTGAGAGTTTGGTTCAAAACTTCCTGTTGTGACACGCTCAATTTGTGCTAACTCTGTAATCAACTCATTCATACGTTCAAACGCATTAATCAATACTTTTTTATGATCTCTCTCCTTTACCATCTCGGCAATAATACGTCCTTTGGTAATAGGAGTTTTGAGTTCATGCATAATATTACGCATAAAAAGATTTTTAGAGTTGGTCAATTCATTGATATGGCAAATTGCTCTGTCAAAGTTTTGGGCGATTTTTCCAATCTCATCATCATAACGATAACTAATATGTTGGTTTACATTCCCTTTGGCAAAACTATCAATTTGTGTATGAAGTGTTTTGAGCGGATAAAGTTTGCGAAGTATCGCGATATAAAGCAACAAAAGCACCAAAATCAAAAATATCCCTGTAGAAATAGCAATTTCAAAAAAATAACTCTTCTTTCGGTTGTCTTTAAGCATCAAATTGTACGTTAGCTCTTGTACATAAATATAACGTACGCCAAGCAAAGCGTACACTTTCACTTGTCCTAATGCAGTGCCACCTGAAAATATCGTTTCACCTTGTTTTTTAATCACCTCCTTCAAACGCTTTACCTCTGATTTTTCGACTGGTATAACCTTGAGTTCTTTATAAAGCGTCTTAAGCTCACTCTCATTAGGCAAAGAAACCAATCTTGAAAGAAACATAATAGAGAGAAGTTGATAGTGTTTAAACTCATCAATCTTTTGGCGATCACGATCCCATGACAAAAAAAGCAAAAAAGTAGTAATCAAAATAGAAATCGCGATCGAAAAAAGAATATGAATAAAAGTAGTAACAGAAAGATTTTTCATATACGACAACTAAGCATATATCCAACTCCTCGTACTGGTTTGATATAGCTATTGTAAGCATCAATTTTGGCAAGTTTTTGACGGATACGAGAGATCATCACATCTACATTTTTGATAGAACTATCATCATCAATATGTTCACTCTCATAAAGAAGTTGCTCTCTTGAGACTGCACTGTTTTTATATTTCATCAAAAGCCATAAAATATCATACTCTGCGCCCGTAAGCTCCAACACAACTCCATTAAAATAAATAGCACGTGCTTTTTCATCTAGAACAAAAAGAGTTTGTTTGAGAGCTTCGTTTGGTTCTGTTTTTGTTTGTACTCTACGTAAAATAGTTTTGATACGAGAGACCAACTCTCTTGGATCATAAGGCTTTGGCATATAATCATCCGCACCTCTCTCCATACCAATTATTTTGTCTGTAATATCATCTCTAGCCGAAGAGATGATAATCGGAATGGAACTTAATTGTCGGATCTTTAGTATCACTTCGAGTCCATCAATTCCAGGAAGAGTAAGATCAAGAATCACCAAATCAAACTTCTCTTGTGTCAAAAAAGAGAGTCCCAAAAAAGGATCTTCTGCACTCACAACTTTCATACCAAATTGTGTAAGATAACTGCTCAATACTTCCGAAAGCTCCAAATCATCTTCAATCAAAAGCAATTTTGTCATTGATACTCCTTTTGCGTTGTTCTATAACATTATAATCAATATAGAGTTTTGTGATCGCAATAAAAAATGAAGTCATAGCAGGTCCCAAAACCATTCCCCAAAATCCATAAGTACTCATTCCTGCAAAAATCGAAAAAAAGATTACAATTTCATTGATATCAATTGTACTTTTAAGTAAATCCACCTTAATCACTCTAATAATCATCGGCTTAACAAAAGTATCAGCAATGATAGAAATCACCACAATCGAATAGAGTGCAATCAAAATTGCCACATCAGAATTACTCCCCGACCATGCATAAAGTGCAACAGGAATCCACACTACAGCACCGCCTACAATAGGAATCAACGAAGCAAATCCAAACAACACTCCCAATAAAAATCCGTTGTATCCAAAATTTTCCACCATAAATCCAAACAAAAATCCCTCAAAAATCGCTGTAATAATAATAGAATAAAGCACCACTTCCATCGTCGAAGATATCTCATGAATCATCTTTGTACTTCGGATTTTGCTCACAGGAAACAACACTCTTACCAACTCAAAAAACCGCTCTCCATAAAGATTAAAAATAAAATAAAATATCAACACCAACACCATATCTTTGATAAACACAAGTCCAATTCCCCCTACAGTAGTTACATACGATGTAAAAGTTTGAATATATCCAGCAATTTTTTTATCACTAAGCGTTGAGCCACTCCACTCTTTAAGAAATGAAACTTCTTCAAAGAGTGTTCGCACAAAACGCAAATTGTTATCAAGTAGCTCTACATTAATCTGTGAAATATATCCTACACCAATAGTAGCAAGATAAATAATTGGCACAAAAATCAAAATCACCAAAAAAAGAGTAGAAATAATTGCACTGATTTTACGCGAACCCGTAAAACGAATCAACTTTTTGGTGAGATTGTAAGTCGCCATCGTAAGCAACATCGCCACTATCAAAGGTAATAAAAAAGGATGATAGATACTATACGCTCCCGCTAAAGAGAATCCAAAAAGAATCATCATCGTCAAACTACGGTTAGATATCATTCAAAAAGTCCTTTCTCTTGTGTTTCAATAACACCTAATCCAAAATGAATATAACTCTTTTGAGTAGCAATTCTTCCTCTTGCGGTGCGTTCAATATAACCGTTGGCAATCAAAAAAGGCTCCAAAACATCTTCAATCGTTCCTTCATCTTCACTCAAAGCAGCAGCAATCGTACCAAGTCCCATTGGTCTGTTTTTTGCAGAAACCAAAAGCTCTAAGAGTCGAATATCTTGTTCATCAAATCCCAATATATTTACACCCAACTCATCTAATGCAAATTTTGCTCTCTCTAATGTAATATGAGACTCATTTTGTACTTCAGCAAAATCTCTCACACGACGCAAAAGACGCAATGCAATACGTGGTGTTCCCCTACTTCGTTTTGCAATTTCAAAACCCGCTTCAGAAAGTGCCTTTTTTTGCAATTTCAAAGAGGCCTGAATGACGATTTTGGCAAGCTCTTCGGGAGAATAAAACTGCATACGAAAGTGCATTCCAAATCTTTCACGCAATGGATTGGAGAGCATTCCCGCACGCGTAGTTGCTCCAATAAGTGTAAATCGTGGCAAATCGATTTTGACTGTTTGAGCAGCTGGACCACTTCCTATGATAATATCAAGCCTAAAATCCTCCATTGCAGGATAGAGAATCTCTTCAATCGCAGGACTCATACGATGAATCTCATCGATAAAAAGAATATCTCCCTCTTCGATATTGGTCAATAACGCTGCCAAATCGCCTGCTTTTTCAATCATCGGCGCAGCAGTCGTTTTAATATTGGCTTCCATCTCTACAGCAATAATATTTGCAAGTGTCGTTTTACCCAATCCAGGAGGACCAAAAAAAAGTACATGATCAAGTGCTTCTCTGCGTTTTTTACTCGCCTCGATAAATACTTTAAGATTTTTTTTTATCTTCTCTTGTCCAATATACTCTTCCCATCGATTAGGTCTAAGTGTCATTTCGTAGTTTTGCTCCCCATCAAAACGCTCTATCTCTACTAATCGTTCCATTAAAATCCTTTTTTATTTTGAAATAAAATCAGGGAACCTCTAAAAACCCCCTTTTTGTCATTGCGAGCTTGACCCGCAATCTCCCATTTTAGGACACAACAGATGCCAAATCAAGTTTGGCATGACGGTTTTTAGAGATGCCCATAATGAATTCCTGCTAAATCTTTTTTGTGATTTAAAGAGTTATAAAAAAACTCTTCGGCTACATCTCCTTGATTGTTACCGATATTGCCTAACATTTTTGCGACTTTGTTAAGCTTGGCATCGGTTTTGGCTTGTGATTCTCTTAATTCAGCAATACCTTTGAAGGTTTGTGCAATGAGTTCTTTGAGTGCTTTATCTGTCATTGGAAATCTCTCTAAATAGGTTTGATTTGTCTTTTTTGTACTTGAACTTTCTGAAAAATTAAAGAGCTTAATACCAATATTTTTCGTTTGGAAAGGCTCTTGATTTGACTTCTGCTTGATAACGTGCAACTCCTTCGCGAATCATCGTCGCACCGTCGCCGTACTTTTTGACAAACTTCGGCGTAAATGCTTCAAAAAAACCAAACATATCAGACCACACCAATACTTGTCCGTCGGTATCATTTCCAGCTCCAATTCCAATCGTAGGGACACGAAGAGATTGTGTGATAGCTTTTGCTGCGTCACTTTTGACACCTTCGATAAGCACGATAAAAGCACCTGCCTCTTCTAATATTTTGGCATCTTCAATCAATCTTTGAGTATCAACACTGTCTTTACCACGCACACGATAGCCGCCTTCGCTCCGTACAAACTGTGGCATCAGTCCAATATGTGCGATTACCGCGATTCCGTGTTCGCTAAGTGCTTTGATGATACTCGCACGCTCTTTTCCACCTTCGATTTTGACGGCTTGAGCCTCTGTCTCTTGATAGACTCTGCTTGCGTTTTTGAGTGCTTCATGAGGCGTATCGTAACTTCCAAAAGGCATATCAAACACCACCATTGAAGATTTTGCTCCATTGCACACTGCTTTGGTGTGATAAAGCATCTGATCCATTGTCGCTGATAAGGTATCAGATGCACCAAAAAAACTCATATTTAGACTATCTCCCACCAAAATCATCTCTACTTGACCATCAAAAAGCCGTGCAATCAGTGCATCATACGCCGTTATCATAGCGATAGGCTCCACTCCTTTCATACGCTGAAGTTGAAGTGTAGTTATCTTTTTGGGTTGTTTTTGGGCCTGAATACTCATCCTCATCCTCTATGAAAAACGGATTTTTACGATTTTATCATATAATGTTAAAATTTTTTCAGTCCAATTTGGAGTTGCTTTTGAAACATCTTGTCGCTTATCTCACTACAGGTTATCCCTCTTTGTCTTTTACTGTTGATGCTGCATTTGTGCTTAAAGAATCAGGTGTTGATACACTTGAACTAGGAATTCCCTTCTCTGATCCTATCGCTGATGGTCCAGTGATCGAAAAAGCAAATCTTCTTGCACTTCAAAATGGCTTCAAGCTTGAACATCTTTTTGAGGTTTCTGCACAAATCTCTCCTGTCATTGACACATTATGGATGGGATATTTCAATCCGTTTTATCATAGAGGATTTGACTACTTTATCACTCAAGCCAAAAATACAGGAGTCAATGGATTTATTATCCCTGATTTGCCACACGAAGAGGCACAATTTTACAAACCACAAATCACTCAAGCCAATCTCTCGCTGATAGAATTTGTCGCTCCGACTGATTCTAAAGAACGAATTGCTACGATTGTCAAAGAAGCACAAAAATTTATCTATCTTGTCTCATACACTGGTATCACAGGAGCTGGCAAAAGCGAAGATTTACAACCACTGATTGAAAATATCAAAACCTACACCAATACACCTCTTTATGTTGGTTTTGGCGTAGATCAAAAAAGTGCCAAAGAAAAAGCAAAAGGAGTAGATGGTGTGATTGTCGGTTCGGCGTTTGTCAAAATAGTGCTTGATGAAAGCCTAAGCAATACTCAAAAAATCACTTTACTCTCACAAACCGCCAAAGAGATCAAAGAGAAGATCAATACATAACCATGTATCAAAAAGAGTTCAATCAGCTTCTCAAAACTTCACTTCCTAAATCAGTGCTTTTTTTTGGAGACAACGACTACCTTATCGACACTTACATTAATTATTACATTCAAAAGTGCGATGCTAAAGAGACTCTTCTCTCTCTTTATCACGACGAATGGGATTTTCATCAAGCCAAAGAGTATCTCTCTCAAAGCTCACTTTTTGGTGGTATCAATCTATTGATTGTCAAAAGCGACAAAAAAATACCCAAAAAAGAGCTTGACACGCTCACAGATCTCGCATCACGTAGCAGTGATAATTATTTTGTTTTTGGCTTTAGTGGTAACGCAAACGATGCCAAAACAATGCAATCTTCGTTTGTAGAGAAAAAAGGTGGCGTTTGGGTGCGATTTTACGAACCAACACTCAATGAAAGTGTCTCGATACTACAGCAAAAAGCCACACAACTTTCACTTGACATCGACCGCTATGCGATAGAACATCTTTTGATGATGCAAAACAATACACTTTCGTTATGTGTCAATGAGCTACAAAAACTCTCTATTTTACAGACCAAAATCACCTCCAAAGAGATAGATCGTCTTGTCCACTCCACAGCACCGCTTGCGATTGAGAGTCTATTGATTGCACTGTTTCACAAAAAACCAATCATTCAAATACTTCATCATCTGCTTGAGCTTGGAGAAGATGAGGTGGCGATATTACGTTCAGCACAATATTTTATCAATCAGCTTTTGCTTTTTCACGCCTATACCAAACTCAATGGAAATATTGATGCTAAAGCAATTTTGGGGTATCAGCCTCCAAAACACATCATAGACCAAAAAGCAAATATCGCTCTTAAAATCAAATCCCAAACGCTCCTCAAACTCTACGAACATCTATTGGAAAGTGAAATTATTCTCAAAAAAGCCCCAAAAATACAAAAAGAAGCACTACTTTATGGCATTTTGATTCGATTACAAGGAAGTTTGGAGTGACAAAAAGCAAAAAACTCATACAACGTTTTTTATTTATTTGAATAAATATTTTTGGTTTTATCTAT
>DYPM01000001.1:36210-39993 GCA_020719895.1 Sulfurovum sp.
GCAAAACCACATACGAGGCAGACTCTATCGCAAACTTCATCATCGCTATGAGAGTATGAAACAGCTACACATTAGACAGTTTCATTTTCATACCTTTGATGGCAAAAGCCTATTGCGTTTTCATATACCTTACGAAAACGGCAATTCACTTATGGATCTAAGAACCACAATTAGAGTTGGCTAATACGCAACTGAAAAAAATAATTGGTTTTGAAGGAGGAAGAGTCTATCTATGATACCGTTATCTTTTTTCAATCCTCTATCATAATGATGCGAATTCGCCTCTTTTTATTTTTCTGATTTTTCATAATAGTAGTTTGTCGCTTTAACAAATCCATCGACAGAACCACAATCAAACCGATCACCTTTAAATTTATAAGCGACAACTTTGCCTTTTTTGGCTTGCTCCAAAAGTGCATCAGTGATTTGAATCTCACCGCCTCTTCCTGGTTTGGTCTCTCTTAGGATATCAAAAATATCTGGAGTCAAAATATAACGACCAATAATTGCCATATTTGAAGGAGCATCTTGTGGAGCAGGTTTTTCTACCATATCAGTCACTCTATAAATATCAGTCGTCTCATCAATCAAGTGACCTGCGATTACACCATATTTTTGTGTCTCATCCATTGGCACCTCTTCGATAGCGACCACAGAACACTCATACTGCTCATACACTTTTACCATCTGCGAAAGTACGCCATCGCCATCATTGTAACAAAGGTCATCTGCCAAAATCACGCCAAACGACTCTTTTCCAATCAGCGTCTCACCACTCAAAATCGCATGACCCAATCCCTTCATCTCTACTTGTCTTGTGTAAGAGAAAGTACACTGCGTAATCAATGCTCGAATCTCTGTAAGATAATGCTCCTTGCTTGTGCCTTTAATCTGTTGCTCAAGCTCATAAGATATATCAAAATGATCTTCTATTGCTCGTTTACCGCGTCCCGTAACGATAGCGATATGACTCATATTCGCCTCAAGAGCCTCTTCTACGCCATATTGAATCAATGGCTTAGTAAGTATAGGAAGCATCTCTTTTGGAGTAGCTTTCGTAGCAGGTAAAAATCTTGTGCCGTATCCAGCAGCAGGAAATAGACATTTTCGTATCAAAAATAATCCTTTCTATCGTGCATTGAGTTTGTTTTTGAGAATTTTCTTCCCTGACTCTACACCGGGTTGATCATAAGCATTGACATCCATAAGTTCAGCAACAAGCGAAGTGATTAACTCAAAATAGAAAATAAGACTACCGATGGAGTGAACATCTGCTTTTGGAAGAGTAATGATATCAACAGGGATATTTTTCTCCGCCAAAAGAGACTCAATCACAGAATCACACTGCATATTAATCAAAGTTGCAAACGAAAGATTATTGATAGTATCAAGCGACTCCAAGTGTGGCAATGAAACATCAGGAATCATCATATCATCTTCAAAGTCATCGATTTTGATAAAAGTGATAGTTTTATTTCGTGTGCCATCTGCCAAAAGTTGCAAAAATGAGTGCTGGTCTTTTGGTCCTATCAATCCAATTGGCGTAAGTCCAAGATGGAAAGAGGAGTGTCTTTGGTGTTTGCCAAGACTCTCTCCCCACAACTGCACATACCATTCAGTAAAATACTTGAGCGATTCAGAGTAAGCGAAGATACAGTTAATATCATACTGCCAGTGGTTTTTGGCATAATAAACTGCTTTTTTAAGCATTGGCTCCTGAAGATAGCCTTGATCAAAAAAGCTTACTTTGACATGCTTTGCACCCGCCAAAAGAGTTTTTATATCAATACCACAAAGTGCCAATGGTGCAAGTCCAACAACAGAAAGTACAGAAAAACGCCCACCAACATTAGAAGGAAGGTTCAAAAGATATGCACCAATTTCACGTGCATATTTCTCTAATGGCGAATCTGGATCTGTGATAAATGTATAAGCAGAGGCGTTTGGCTGAAGTGTCAAAATATATTTATATGCTGCGAATGTCTCTATCGTTGTACCTGATTTAGAAGTGACAATAAAGTGTGTTTTTTCTATCTCTATCTCTTTAAAAATCATTCTCAATGCAATAGGATCAGTGGTCTCAATAAAGTAAAGTTTACGTTTAAGTTTTGTGGTTGGCTTGAGAAACTCATAGACTGCTTTAGCACCAAGCGAACTGCCTCCGATACCCACTACAACAACCGTCTCAATCTCTTCTGAAATCTCTTCACAATACGCCATAATCGGTGTAATGTCTTGCTCAGGAAGGTCATAATAACCAACAACCCCCTGCTCTTTTTTGATCGCTTCAAATGCTTTGTATTGTGCGATTGGATGATTGGACTCAAAGTGCAACTTCTGCTTCATGCTATCTCCTTTTTTGCAACTGCTATCAATGCGTTTACTTTCTCTTCATACTCTTTTACTGTACTCTCATCAGTCGATTCGAATCGTGTGACCAACACAGGTGTTGTATTACTTGCTCTCACTAAACCCCAGCCTTTTTCAAAATTAATACGAACACCATCGACATCAATCATATCGATAATTTTTGGAAAATCTGCTGGTGGCGTTTTAAGAAGCTCTTTGATTTTATCAATCAATAGGAATTTTTCCTCTTCGGTAGTCGAAACTTTAATCTCTTCAGTAGCATACACAAGTGGAAGAATATCAATCTCGTGGTCAATATCAATCCCATTTACAATAAGCTCCAAAATACGCAATGTTGCATAGATCGCATCATCATAACCAAAATAGCGGTCTTTAAAAAAGATATGTCCACTCACTTCGCACGCCAAATCAGCATTGAGTTCTTTGATTTTTACTTTAAGATTGGAGTGACCTGTTTTATACATTATCGCTGTAGCACCGCGTCTTTGGAGTTCATCATACATCACCTGAGAACACTTCACCTCTCCAATAACAGTTGGTTTATCCATAGTCAAAGAGAAAAGAAGTGCCATCTGATCTCCCTTGATATTGTATTTGTGTGTAAGAACAGCAATTCTATCTGCATCACCATCGTATGCAAAAGCGATATCTCCCTCTTGGGCAAGAACTTTTTTGACATCAATAAGATTTTTTTCAATCGTTGGATCTGGGTGGTGATTTGGAAATGTTCCATCTGGATCACAATAAAGCCCTTTATAGCTAAGCTCCAATCCATCAAAAATATCAGTAATGACAGTTCCTGCGACACCATTTCCACAATCAATAATAATCTTTTTTTCAAGCTTTTTCAGCGGTGCAAATGCATCTATCATATAATTTATATACGGGGTTTTGACATCAATTTCAACTCTTTGAGTATTATCTTCAATCATTTTAGTGTGATTAGCGATAATCTCATCTCCAAGTCTATAGATATCCTCTCCAAAAAAAGGTGATTTATTGATAGTGATCTTAAATCCATTGTATTCACTCGGATTGTGCGAACCAGTAATCATAATCGAAGCATCAGCGTCATATCCATCAATAGTTTGATAATTCGCAAAGTAGTTTACAGGCGTTGCAACCAATCCCATATCAAGCACGTTGCATCCAGCAGCATTAAGACCTGACGCGAGATAATCACGCAAAATAGGAGAGTGGGAACGAGCATCAAAACCTATAGCGACGTATTTATCTGCACCAATTCTTTGACCCAAATAGTAACCAATGAGTTTTACACTCTGTTCATGCAACTCTTTTTCATATATACCACGTATGTCGTACTCTCTAAAAATTGACTTTGAAACCATCTTTTCTCCTTTTTTATGCTAATTTGAATCAGAACAAGTTCTGATTCACGCGAATGTCCTCAGC
>DYPM01000081.1 GCA_020719895.1 Sulfurovum sp.
AGATGGTGGAGCTTATCGGGATCGAACCGACGACCTCTTCGCTGCCAGCGAAGCGCTCTCCCAGCTGAGCTAAAGCCCCAAAAATTTTGGGAATGAATTCTAATTTAATTTAACTGAAAGAGTATTTAAATATCGTGTGAAACTAAAAATTCATTTGGATATACTCTCTTTCAAAAAGAAGTGCAAGGAGTGTATTAAATGATAGAGATTGGATCACAATCAATAGAGTTTTGTTTGCCAAATCAAGACGAAGAGGAGATTTGTCTACGAGATATTCGTGGCAAATGGATTGTATTGTACTTTTATCCTAAAGACAATACGCCAGGATGTACGACTGAAGCGTGTGAATTTAGTGAAGCGTTGCCTGTGTTTGAGGGATTGGATGCGATTATTTTGGGAGTGAGTCCTGATAGTCCCAAAAAACACCGTAGTTTTATCGAAAAAAAAGATTTAAAAATTACGCTTCTTTCAGATGAACAGAAGAGTTTTTGTAGTGCTTATGGTGTATGGCAACTCAAAAAAAATTATGGCAAAGAGTATATGGGTGTTGTGCGTAGTACATTTATCATTGATCCTGATGGAAAAATAGTTGCAAAATGGGAAAATGTACGCGTCAAAGGACACGTTGAAGTGGTCGAAGCAACCCTAAAATCACTTCAAGGGTAAGTCATTTCTAAAATCAAAAAGATATAATTCCACTTTGAATTCCCTGAGGAGATCGATATGAAATCTAAGATAGTAACTTTCTTTGTTTTGATTGTTTCGGCGTTGTTGGTGAGTGGTTGTGGTGGCAGTGAAGGCAATGAGGGCGATGAGGGCGAAGTTGCATTGGAGTTGCAATATTTTCTTGATGAAGGTAAATATGGTTCTGTGATTTCACTTTTGGAGGGAAAAGCCCAAACTAAAAATCAAAAGATCGCATTAGGTGCTGCATATATCGGCAGGGCGGGATTTAGTATCTCAAAAATTATTGAAGTGATTGCGAGTAGTGCAAACGACACAAACGGGAGTGCAACATCTACGCTCATCTCTAATCTTTCGTCCAAAGGAAGTGCGACTGCACTTAGTGATCTCACAAGCGGAAAACGCTACTACAACGAAGTGGTCTCCGCAGAACTGTGTGCAGACGAGAACCAAACCAAAACAATTCCGCAAACTGACTTATGTTTTTTTAGTGGTTTGGCAAGTATGGCACGTTTGGCAACGACAATGGGATATCTTGGAAATATCGAATCTGTATTTGAACAAGACGGTACAGAGGATATCAAAATGAAAGCTTCTACGTGTGCGATGCGTTATGCTTTTGAAGATGAAAATCTCTCCGATGATTGCGATATAACATCGGATGGTAATGTGACTTTTGTGCAGAGCAATACCACTTATGAAGCGATTAGTGTAAATTCTGCTTTTGAAGATGGCACTTATGATTATCTTATCACTTACGATACGGTACGTAGTAGTGTGGTTACATCAGGATATTGCCGTCTTAATGATTTTTCCACTCGAACTGACATATTGACACGTACAGTAGCAAGAGCTTCAGGATATTATGTATGTCCACTTAAAGAGACAGTAGAGAGTGAAGAGCTTACTGTGAATAATCTGATTGTCGATGCTCTTAATGGTGATTTGGATGCAGTTGGTGCAATGAGTAGTAGCTCTCAAGAGGACATAGATCAACTTCGAGCTGATATTCTTGAAGCCAACGGTAGAAATATTACAGATGAAAATACAACAATTACTGCCGAAGATGTTGCGAAATATCTCGACTTGCAAAATCAATAAGGGATTCAAATGAGAGCGATTGTTGCTACGGCGTTTTGGGTAATAAGTGCAGTGGTTACATCTGCAAGCGAACTTGCTTATCTCTACAAAGATCCCAAAATTATGGGACGAGGTGGTGCGGATATCGCAGTAGGAGGAGCTGCTACGGCACTGTTTTCAAATCCTGCAGGACTTGCAACCAGCAACACCGACGATATTGGATACGAGCTCTCCTTTTTGCCAGTGGCATTGAGTGCTACAGAGGATTTTAAATCTTTTTATGAAGATGTCAAAGATGTAGATAAAAACGATTATGGTGCAGTTGGTGCTTTACTTGATGAGTATTCGGGTAAGACATTTCATATTGGTGGTACAACTTATAGTTCTTTTACGACAAATTTAAATCTTGCGGTGATTAGTATAGGAGTGCTTGGCGGATCAGATGCAAACTATATTATTCACGCCAATGGAAGTGTAAATGGTGCTACCTCCGAACTGGTCTCAAGAGGATATCTTGGGCTATTAGCAGGTGTCGCGATACCAATGCGTACAAGATTGGGACTTTTTTCTGTAGGAATGGGTGCGAAATATATTGAACTCTATTCATATGAAGGTCCTATTTATATGGACGATTTTGGACAAGGCAATTTGGGAAAGCATCTTCAAAATAAATTTTCCAAATACACTTATGGTAGTGGTTTGGATATGGGTGTGACTTTTTCGCCTGCTTTTATAGAAGAACTTATCAAAACATCATTTGGTTTGAGTGTATTGAATGTTGGTACGATAAATGATATGGGCAAACAATATGGCTACCAACCGATGACCGTAAATGCTGGTGTTGCAATCGAGCCATGGGTGCCTGTAATCGAACGATTTATCATCGCTGCTGATTATGTTGATATTCTCAATGCCAACAAAAATCGTGTCTACGACTATACAGGTGTAGACAATGCAGTAGCCTACACCGACTACACCGATACCGACATAAATAAACGACTTAAAATCGGTATGGAGCTTGTGATTGCTGATAATGAAGTATTTGGTCTTTCCACATCAGTAGGACATTATCAAAAAGACTACACAGCAGGCGTGAGTCTAAGACTCTCTGGACTTGAGCTGAACTTCTCTACCTATAAAGAGCAATTAGGTACGGGAGATGTTGATCTTTCCGATAGACGTTATATGGCACAAGTCAATATCACTTTTGGACGTTTGTAATCAAACGCTACAAAGCATTTTACTTTATTTTCCGTAAGCCATATCTAAACTCCTAAATCCTACAATTAATACATTAAACAAAAAGGATTTTAGAATGAGAGTATTTAGATTTGATCATGTTGCAATAATTGCTTCATTGATCATTATGGGTGGTTGTGGTTCATCAAATGAAAGCGATGAAGGCGAAGAGGCACTTGAGATTCAGCAGTGGCTTGATAATAAAGATTTTGATAAAGTGATTGAGAGATTAGAAAACAAAACACCTCTTAATGATGACCAAAGAGTTCTTTTAGGACTTTCTTATACTGCTAAAGCAGGGTATGGACTTTCTGATATGATCAAGGCGATTGCAGATAGCGAAAAGAATCAAAAGAGTAGTGATCTTTATATCAAACTTGCAGAATTAAATAATAAAAATAAAGACGCTTTAGTTCTATTGGGTAAAGCAAAAAAAGTATATACAGAAGTGGTAAGCAAAGAGAGATGTTCGCAAGAGAATAAGTCCCATTTGGAAGAACAAATTTGTGCCTACAATGCGATCAGTGGCGTAGCAAGATCTTCTATAGCATTGCAAAACTTAGGAGATGTAAAGGTAGCGTTTGATGAAGATGATGGTAAGACCGATGACAATTTGACTCGCTCCGTATGTGCCTTGAAGATAGCTGCTTTATCTTACGCTGCTGGACAACAGACTGATGGTTGTGTTATAGGGAAGTATAACGAAGATAATTTAACTTTCAAAAATGAAATCACCTATGAAAGAATCAAAATTTCATCCAAGAATACTTCTGATAGTAACCAAACTCGTGATTATCTTATCCGAACAACTACTCCAAGAAATGTTGAGCTTACCGATGGATATTGTGATACTAATCAGCAAAAAGCCATCATACAAGACGAGAGCCATCCTTACCCTTGTCCAATCCAACAAAAAGAAAGCGAAGAGAATCTCACAGCCGAAAGTCTCATCCTTGAGACACTCAATACAGATCTTGATTTGATCGGCTCTCTTGATGCATCGATCCAAGACAATGTAACAAAGTATCGAGACGATATTGATGGAGCTGATGGCACACCCAAAGACGGCAAAGTAACATCAGTAGAACTTGCTGCGTACATTGAATCTAAAAACAAATAAAAGGTATTCAATATGAAAACAAATACTATTCAATCAATTGTTTTACTTTCACTCTCCTCTTTGTCTATCGCATCTGCGAGTCAATTGGCATATCTCTATCAAGACCCTAAAGTAATGGCTCGTGGAGGAGCTGACGTGGCAGTAGGAGGTTCTGGTGCTACACTCTTCTCCAATCCAGCTGGACTTATGAATCTTGATACCGAAGAGAATCTTTATATTAATTTATTGCCTATTGGTATCACGGCATCAAAAGATTTTCAAGATATATATGACAGAGCCGACTATATAGATAGGAATAATAACGATAAGGTGATTGATTTTTTTACCGATTATTCTGGTAATTATCTCCATCTTGATACAAGTAGTTATAGTTCATTCTCAAAAAACAATGGCGTAAGTGCTTGGAGTGTTGGACTACTTGCCGCAGCTGAAACAAACTTTGTAATTCGTGCCAATGGAAGTCCAAATGGCGGTTTTTTTGAAACGCAGACGCGTATTTATGGTGGTGTCGGAGTGGGATATTCACAAACGGATACGTTTTCCTTCGGGGAGCTTTCTTATGGTGCAAGTATCAAGCTCATCAAACAACAATCCTACGAAGGAGCTTTGTTGCTTGGAGAATTGACTGATGAAGATGAGGATTATTTCAAAAACAAATTCGAAAAGAAATCTACAGGCGTTGGGCTTGATTTGGGAGTGCTTTATACGCCCACTTTTTTTGAGTCATTTGCTAACCCTCAAATTGGCTTAAGCATTCTCAATATCGGCTCAATGGATATGGATGACAATTATGGCGGACAGCCAACGACAGTCAATATAGGTGCTTCTATAAAACCGCTCGAAAAATTAATCATCGCAACAGACTATGTAGATCTCTTCAATGCCAACACAAACCGTATCTACACTTTTGGCACAAATAATAAAATTGTAAGTTATAAAGATTACGAAGATGCAGATTTTGGCAAACGTTTTAGAATGGGAGCCACTTACGACATAGCCAATTCGCGTTGGTTTGGGCTAAGCACCTCACTTGGATTGTATCAAGGAGACTATACCGCTGGTTTATCTGTGCGATTGAGTGTATTTGAGTTTAGTTTCTCCACCTATCAAGAAGATTTTGGTACGGGCGATGTAGAGTTGCTCGACAGAAGATATATAGTACAGCTCAATACCACTTGGTAATATTATTTCCATTCCCAACCGTGTTGTTGGGATGGCACCTGCTTTATTTAACTCTTTTTAATCACTTTTTTGCTATTATCTTGTTCCTTTTTTCATCTTGATGTGGAAAGACGGAAATTCCCATGTAGTTATTCCTTGAAAGGTTGCACGCAATGTGTTAAGGGCTACAGAGGTACAAACCTAAAAATCAATACTTTTACCGAGGAGCAAAAATGGTAACAATGAAAGACCTGCTTGAGTGTGGCGTACACTTTGGGCATCAGACAAGACGATGGAATCCAAAAATGAAGAAATTTATTTTTGGTGCAAGAAAAAATATCTACATTATCGACCTACAAAAAACACTTCGATACTTCAAATACACCTACAACGTAGTACGTGACGCAGCCGCTGAGGGCAAAACTGTACTTTTCGTTGGAACCAAAAAACAAGCAAAACAAGCCATCAAAGAACACGCAGAGCGTTGTGGTATGCCTTATGTTGCAGAGCGTTGGTTGGGTGGAATGCTTACAAACTATCCAACAATGAAAAAATCCATCCGAAAACTTGAGATTATTGAAGAGATGGAAGCAAATGGGCAAATTAATCTTTTGACAAAAAAAGAGGCATTGATGCTCAAAAGAACCAAAGAGAAACTCAACTCTTATCTTGAAGGCTTCAGACATATGAAAAAACTCCCCGATATAATGTTTGTCATTGATACGGTTAAAGAGCATATTGCGGTTCAAGAAGCAAGAAGGCTTGGTATGAAAGTCGTAGCACCACTTGATACCAACTGTGATCCTGACTTGGTGGATTATCCAATTCCAGGGAATGATGATGCGATTCGTTCGGTCAATCTTTTTTGTCAAGAGATGGCAGAGGCGATTATCGAAGGAAAAGCACTTTATGCAGAAAACAACGGACGAGAGGTTACTGATGTTGTCATCAATCCTGATGATATCGAAGCGATGATGGCAGAAGTGTCTGTTGAAAATGCAGATTTTGTAGAAGATATAGAAGAGCTTGAGGTAGAGATAGCAGAGCCAAATGAGGCACAACCAGAAGAAACACCATCATTGGAGGCATAATTATGGCAAATTACGGACCTAAAGATATCAAAAAACTCAGAGAGATGACAGACGCAGGAATGATGGATTGTAAGCAAGCACTTGCAGAGTCAGATGGAGATATGGAAAAAGCCAAAGAGTGGCTTAGAGATAAAGGTTTGAGTGCGGCTGCAAAAAAAGCCAACAAAGTAGCCGCAGAGGGTTCTATTTCTGTCAAAGTAGAAGGTAACAAAGCATTTGTAGTTGAGGTGAACTCTCAAACTGACTTTGTTGCTCAAAATGAAAAATTCCTCAAAGTGCTTTCTGATATTACAGACCATGCGTTTGATAATGATCTTCTTGATGCAGATGCTATCAATACTTCTGAAATTAACGGTCAAGCTTTTGGCGAATATCTTTCACTTCAAATCGCAACAATTGGCGAGAAGTTGGTGGTAAGACGTGCGACAATGATTCATGCTGATGAAGATGTCGCAATCAATGGTTATATTCATGCCAATAAACAAATCGGCGTGATTGTCGCTGCAAAATGTGACTCGGCTCAAACTGCCGAGAAGCTTGCACCATCACTCAAAAGTGTTGCAATGCACGCATCTGCGATGAGACCATCTACTCTCTCTTATAAAGATTTTGCACCAGAGTATGTCGAAGCAGAGACACAAGGTAGAATCGTAGCTATCGAAAACGAAAATGAAGAACTCAAAAGACTCGGAAAAACACTCAAAAACGTACCAAAATTCATCTCTATGTCTCAAATTACTCACGAAGTTCTTGAAGCAGAAAAAGAGGAGATGAAAAAAGAGCTTGCCTTAGAGGGAAAACCAGAGAAGATTTGGGACAAAATCCTTCCAGGCAAAGTGGAGAGATTTGTCCTTGACAATACAACACTTGACCAAGAGCAGTGTTTGCTTGATCAGCAGTTTGTTATGGATGATAGTAAAAATGTCGCTCAGTTTATTGCTGAAGAGGCAAAAAAAGCAGGCGGAAGTGCCGAACTCATTCGATTCGTTAGACTTGAAGTGGGCGAAGGTATCGAAATCGTCGAAGAGGATTTTGCAAGCGAAGTCGCAAGACAAATGGCATAATTTTTTAGCAATAACATCTTGTGGTGGGCTTCTCCTCCCACTGCACAAAACCCTCTTTTTCTCTCTCATTTAAAACACTTTGATATAATCTTTCATTAGAGTTCTTGCAGAACTCAAAATAACGCCTAATGAACAAAGTCCATTAGGCTACGCTAACGCTAAGTTGTCTTCAGCAGACGGGCTCTCACGCACTTTGTGCTTAGACTTCTTGTTTTGCAAGAACTCTATTTTTATGCTTAAGGATTTTTGTGTCCACACCTACACTTCAAGCCACTTCTATTTCTCATAAATTTGATTATCCGCTTTTTAGTGATATCAATTTTACACTTTATCCACGTGAGTCTGCTGCAATTATTGGGCGAAGTGGCAGTGGAAAATCAACGCTATTGCATATCTTTTCAACTTTTCTGCAACCCAACGGAGGGAAAGTAAAACTACTCGATAGAGATCTCTACACGCTTACGCAGAGTGAATTGGAGAAGATGAGACGCTATGAAATAGGAATTGTGTTTCAGTTTCACTATCTTTTTAAAGGAATGAGTGCGATGGAAAATATCTCTATCGCATCGATGCTTTCGGGAGAAAAAATAGATGAGAAGTTGCTTTGTGATCTTCAAATCGAAGGTTTGATGGGACAAAAAATCAGTGAACTTTCAGGCGGACAACAACAGCGTGTCTCTATCGCAAGAGCATTATGTAAAAAACCACGGATTATTTTTGCTGATGAACCTACTGGAAATCTTGACAAAGAGACAGCAAATATCGTGATGGATGTTCTACTCTCCTACATCAAAGAGGAGAATGCCACACTGTTATTGGTAACACATGATATGCAGATAGCAGAGGTTTGCGATAAGATATATCGACTTGAAGATAGAGGATTGAGGCTTATTTGATAGAATTTTTTCAGAACTCTCTTTAGGAAACTTCTAAAAACATAGATTGCTT
>DYPM01000195.1 GCA_020719895.1 Sulfurovum sp.
GAGTGTATCAAAAAAGTGTTACAGAGTGGTAACAAGGGATATTTATGGCTCTTATTGTTTAAGTGTGCTTTTTAACCTATCTATTGCTTTATCCACATTGAGTTTGCCATAACCGTAGTAAAGGTTTTTTCCGTCGATATACTCAACATTGCCTATTTTGTCACTGCTTTGGTGGAGTGCTTGAGTGATTTGTGTTCTTGTGGCGTTTGGGTAGGCTTCAAGCATCAGTGCCAATGCTCCCGTAACCAATGGAGTAGAGGCGGAAGTGCCACGAAAGCTCTCTTCCTCTTCTGCTTTTATATATGGGCTTGTATGGGTTGTATCGCTTAAGTAGGGATAAGTGGTCGTAATCCCGAGTAGATAACCACCTGAAGCTACTATATCAAGTCCTTCGCCAAAGTTACTGTAATAAGCCCTAAGGTTCTCTTCATCTGTAGAGCCGACACCTATGACGCTTTCAAGCATTGATTCGTCATTGGTTTGTTCTTTGTCATTGTTGCCTGATGCAAATACGAAGAGTGTACCTTTGCCATTTCTGCCCTCGATTGCCATCTGATTGATTTTGTTTTCTACGATTGGTGAGACATCGCCTGTTCCCCAGCTTGCATTGATGATATCGACATTTTCTTCTTCGGCAATTTTGAGTGCATCAAGTATCTCATCTTCTCCCACATATCCAGCAAGATCAATATGAATAAAGACAATTTGAGCATCAGGAGCAATGCCTCTCAAGCCTTCATTGTTGATACCAGAAGCGATAACGCCTACAATAGCCGTGCCGTGATAGCATAGAGAGAAATCATCACAAAGAATCTCATCGCTTCTGTCACGACTGTTGATAACTTTACGAAGTGAGTGTTGGATTTCGGGATGGTTTCTCTCTATTCCCATATCAATGACGGCGATTTTGATCCCTTTGCCAGTGTAGTGACTCAACGTAGTCTCAGCGTGAATATGTGCGTCAGCATCAATACCATACGCTTCGTAAAATCCCTTGTCATAATGCAACGCCCACTGTTCTCCATAGAGTGGTTCATCGATAGTTTGAGTATTTTTGCATCCACTCAACACCAAAAGAAGAACCAAAAACACTCTCATCGCATCTCTACTTTTTGGTAAGTATTGGGTTGTACGGTTTTGACATATGTGGCTTTGGCTACTTCACTAATGATATCAAGCAACTCATTTTCAGTACGCAACAAATAGGTGACATTGTCGTATCGTTTGACGAGGCGTAAAGGAAAATCAGCAAGAAGCACTGATAGATATCTCTCCTCTTTGAGTACTACAAACAGTGTATCTTTAAGCATCACGGTTTGTCCGTTTTGTTTGTGGTAGAGAGTAAAGTCACCTTGTTTTTTGACCGGCGTGAGTGTCACTTGTTTGCCTGATGGTAGTGCGTAGGAGGATTGGGCGGAGGCAAATATGAAGAGTGATATAAAAAGAATGAGTGGTTTTGTGGTCATTGGTTTTCTTTCAAACATCCCAAGAGAATAGACTTGAGATGTATTGTTTGGGGTATCAGTAAAGAAAGGTTTA
>DYPM01000196.1 GCA_020719895.1 Sulfurovum sp.
TAATGTAGATAAACAAACTTCTCAAGATATCTCAAGTATGCTCGTTCAAATATTTGAATTTTAATCGAGACCTCTGATTAAATAACATTAGCTCAAACATCAAACTTTTCAAAGAAAAATTAAAGCTATCTACTTCGCAAATATTATCTTAACATACTCCAAAGCCTCTTCTTTATTTTCTATCGCTCCGTCCAATTGTAATTCATAGATCACGTCTAATATCTCTTTAAATTTCGGTGAAGGGTTCATTCCTAATGTGATCAAATCTCTTCCCAAAAGCAATGGTTTTGGTGGTGTCAAATGTACATCCAACGCTTTTGCTTGTTCTATCAGCCACTCTCCAGCACGATAAACGCCACTCAATGCTTCGGGTGTAGTGCGTCCTATAAAATCTGCTTTAGCCACACACACCAAATCTTCGATAGAAACCTTAGTCGCCAATCTTCGTATTGCACTTTTTTTGGCGTTGGATTGAAAAAACTGCGATGGTTTTAGATGATGCTCCACAAGTGGCACTATCGCCTCTATCAAATCATACTCTTGAGTCAATCGATACATCAAATCTCTACTCAACGCCACTCCAGCCTCTTCGTGTCCGATAGATCGAATTCGTCCATTTGAATCGATAGTTGTAGTGATCGCTTTGCCTAAATCGTGGCAGAGAATCGCAAAAAGAAATTTTAGTTTTAGTTTTTCTGATGTGTGCTGTGTGAGTTTTACCATCTCATCAAGTGCCATCATCGTATGTGTCCACACATCTCCTTCAAGATGCCAAAGCGAGTCTTGTGGCACATCAATAATCGCTTCAAGCTCAGGGAAAAAGTGCAAAATTCCAATCTGACGCATCAATTCAAATCCACGCGAGGGTTTGGAGGATTTGAGTAGAAATTTTTTCCACTCATCATAGATACGCTCTTGTGCTAACTCCTCAAGCATTTTATTTTTGACCATTCTTTGACAAAGTCGCAATGTATCAGGAGAAAGAAGATATTCAAACCGTGAAGCAAACTGTACAGCACGATAAACACGCAATGGATCTTCTACAAAAGTCTCATCATCGATATGTCGCAACACCTTCTGCTCCATATCGACTCTGCCTCCAAATGGATCTAAAAAGCAGTTTGTTTCTATCTCATATCCCATCGCGTTGATAGTAAAATCTCGCCTTTTTGCTGCCTGCTCAAACGTCAATTCTCCATTAGGCAACACCATAAATCCACGATGTCCTTTGCCTATCTTCTGTTCAGTACGAGGAAAAGAGAAGTCATAAATCTCACCTTCGTGATGAAACTTCAGCACTCCAAAACTCTTCCCCACCAAATGCACCGAACCATACACCAAAAGTATCTCTTCTAATGTTTCAATGTGATGTAGTCCATATACTTCTATATCGTAATCTTTGATTTTGACATCAAGAAAATGATCACGTACAGAACCACCAACAACAATTGCCTTGGCATGATGTTTGGACAAAATATGAGAAATAGTATAAAGGATTTTTGGAAGTTTCATAAGGGGAATTATAGCGGTTTGATT
>DYPM01000197.1 GCA_020719895.1 Sulfurovum sp.
TTGGCAAGAAAGGAGTCATTTTGACTCCTTGAAATTAGAGTTTTGCTTCCATTAGTTCTCGTAATCCTTTATCTAACGTTTCAACATCGGGCAACGCGATATTGGCGACAAGATAAAGATCTCCCTTAAGAGCAGTTTTTCTGTCCACGACTCCTTTTCCTTTGAGTCTAAACTTTTGACCATTTTTAGTATTTTGTGGGACTTTGAGAGAGACCTCTTTTTCAGGTGTTTCGATGGCGATTTTGCCACCAAAAAGTGCCTCTTTGAGTCCTACATCGAAAGTTTTGTAGAGATCATTCTCTTTGCGTTCGTACTCTACAGAAGAGGCAACTTCAACTTCCAAAAGCAGATCTCCCACTTGTCCTTGAAAGGATTTGCCTTTGCCTCTTACTCTTAGTGTCTCGCCTGATTTGATTCCTTCTGGAATTTTGATATCAAAAGTTTGATTATTGACTGAAATATTCTGTTTGCCTCCTATGATAGAGACCATAAATGGGATGGTGACACGTGCTTGTATGTCCAAATTTGGCATTCCAAAACCGCCAAATCCTCCGCCTCCACTTCGACCGCCAAATCCTCCGCCTCCGCCAAACATTTGACGTAAAATCTCATCAAGATCCATTCCAGTGCCTTGAGCACGAGCAAAATCATGGAAGTTTTGTCCTCCAAACATCTGATCTCCGTATTGATCATATTGTGCTTTTTTTTGAGAATCACTCAACACCTCATAAGCGGCATTGATCTCTTTGAATTTGTCTTGTGCGGACTCTTCTTTGTTGATATCGGGATGATATTGACGGGCAAGCTTGCGGTAGGCTTTTTTTATCTCCTCTGCCGAAGCAGTCTCGCTGACACCGAGTGTCTCATATAGACTTTTTGCCATAACTGTATCCTAATAAATATTTTAAACTTTATATAAATTATATCAAAAAGCTTTAGTCTATGTCAATCAATCTTTATTTGTTTTTGTGTGATAAGGAGTGAGTTTGTAGCCTTTTTTGATCAGATGAAGTACTCCGCCACTTAAGTCGATTACTTTATATCCCAACTCATTAGAAAGAAACTGTGACACCATTTTTGTACGACTTCCTGTGCGACAGATGAGGGCAAATGGTTCTTCTTTTTTGACGACTCGATTGAGTGTCTCAAGAAACTTTGGCATATCAAATCCACCTCTTTCATCAAAAAATGTAATCGTATAAGCTCCTTTGACAATGCCTGTCTCTTTCCACTCTGTTAATGTGCGAATATCAATGATTTTTGTGCCGTTGGTTTCGATAAATTTTGGTGTTACTTCGATAGTAGTAAGTTGTGCATTTGCTATTCCTATCCATAGCATCATAAACATTGTTGTTTTTTTCATGGTAACTCCTTGAATTTGAATTTGAATTTGAATTTTATCTGATGTTGCGCACTTAACCCAACTTCATCATTTTTTTCCAAGAAAGCCTATCCTGTAAGCCTTTGAGACTTCCTTTAGGGCATCTCTAAAAACCGTCATGCCAAACTTGATTTGGCATCTGTTGT
>DYPM01000082.1 GCA_020719895.1 Sulfurovum sp.
GTGGACAAACTCACCAAAATCCAAAAAGAGAGACTTGCAGATGGACAGCTATAGTACACTGCTTCGCACTTTTCCTGTCGTGCGTCGATTGACGATGATTCAGTTGTTGAGTTATTTTGGTGCGTGGTTTAGCAATGTCGCTATTTATACGTTGCTAATTGAGCTGGATGTCTCCGCGACGCTTATCGCACTGATAGCAGCGTTGCACTTTTTGCCTGGTGCGGTGTTGGCACCGTTTTCGGGAGCGTTGATTGACTCTATCAATCCAAAGCGGTTGATGTTGGGACTTTTGGCAACGGAGATTATCTCTACACTATTGCTTCTTGCTGTAGAGACGCAGAGTGATATTTATTTGCTTTATATCTTGATCATCGTACGAATGGGAGCTGCGAGTGTCTATTTCACCACCGAGATGAGTTTACTTCCCAAGTTACTCGATACTGATAATCTCAAAATCGCCAATGAACTTCACTCAGTGATATGGTCGTTTTGCTATACGATAGGAATGGCATTTAGTGGATTGTTTGTCTACGGTTTTGGTATTGCTATGGCGTTTATGGTTGATGCGGCGTTGTTTAGTGTGTCGCTTTTGTTGTTTTGGAAACTTACGATAGATACGACAACGACAACGACACCAATGCATCAAATATTCTCTTCAATCAAAGAAGGGGTTGTGTATCTACGAAGCAATCCCAAAATACTGTATCTTTTGATGCTTCATGGCACTATAGGATTTACGGTATTTGACGCGTTAGTAGCACTGATGGCAAAGACGGCTTATCCACAAATGAATGCCGCACTTGCGATAGGGTTTATCCATGCGATGCGTGCTATAGCGTTGGTGATAGGTTCTATTGCGTTATCAAGCTGGGTGAATGAGCGTAGAGTGATGTATCTTTTTGTAATACAAGGGGCGATGATTATCATTTGGGGATTGGTGTATCACAATTATGTTTTGGGATTGTTTGGGACGTTTTTGGTGGGATTGGTGACAACAACATTGTGGTCTTTTACCTATACGATGATCCAAAACAACACACAACCTGAATACTATGGAAGAGTGCTTGCTTATAATGATATGATTTTTCTTTTCGTAAGCGGAGGATTTTCGTATTTGATTGGTGTGTGGTATGACGATATGGGATTATCTATCGGAATGATTCTTGGGATAATGGGAGGATTGTTTATCCTCACAGCATTGATATATCGCTACTATCTTAGCATCTATGGCGAAGAGACAAAGAGATGAGCGTATAAGAGTTACACCGCGCTCAACTCTTTTTTGTATCACTTTTTCGTTCTATTTTAACGATTTTTGGGCTACAATTAATCTTATTTTCTCCCAAAAGGTTCCCTTAATGATCGTGCCAATTCGCTTGGAAAATAGCCAAGTCGTTACATATAATATTCACATTGATACACTTCCATCTCTTACATTTGATACTACTGTTGCTATTGTCACCAATCCTACTATCGCTACGCTTCATCTTAAAAAATTGCTCACAAAGATAAATGCTCCAAAAGTGGAAGTGATCACGATACCTGATGGTGAAGCATACAAAACACTACAAACAGTCGAAACGATTCTCAATCAACTTTTTGAGTATCGACTGGATCGCAAATCACTTTTGATTGCTTTTGGAGGAGGTGTGATTGGCGATATGACAGGATTTACGGCGAGTATTTATCAGCGTGGTATTGATTTTATTCAGATTCCAACCACACTTTTGAGTCAAGTAGACGCAAGCGTAGGAGGAAAAACAGGAGTCAATAACGCTTATGGCAAAAATCTCATCGGAGCTTTTTATCAACCAAAAGCAGTCTATATCGATACAGAATTTCTCAAAACACTTCCAAAACGTGAGTTTGCTGCGGGTGTAGCGGAGATTATCAAAATGGCAGTGATGTTTGATAGTGGTTTTTTTGAGTTTTTGCAAACTGCAAATTTTGATGATCCAATAGTCCTCAAAGAGATGATTCGCAAAAGTGTCGAACTCAAAGCGTGGGTTGTCAATCAAGACGAAAAAGAGTCAGGAATACGAGCTGTACTCAATTATGGTCACACTTTTGGACATGTTATAGAAAAAGAGACTCAATACAACACTTATCTGCACGGTGAAGCTGTAGCGATCGGTATGGTGGTAGCAAACACGCTTGCGGTTGAATTGGGATATTTGACACCTTTTGAAGCCAAAAGTATCACTTCTTTGCTTGAACGTGCGATGCTTCCTGTAGATTACAAAATCAAAAATATAGATGATTTTTATGAAGACTTCTACTTAGACAAAAAAGTAGCAAAAGGAAGTATCAAATTTATTTTGCCGCACACCATAGGAGCATATCATATCGCCAAAGGTATCGATGAAGAGATTGTCAAAAAATCATTACGTATGTTTGGAAGTGAGCAAAAATGAAAACGATCTTTTATCTTTGGCTACTTGCGATTGGAGTGGTTTTTGCAGAACAAAACAACAGTCAAAAAGTCATACCAACCGTCGAAAACAATCTCTCCTCCATCAATGCTACACAACTCCAATCCCAACTGCTCAACAAACTTGAACAACTCAAAAAAGAGATTGAAGCTATCGATAAAGAGATTTTAGAAAAAAGTGTTCTTACCCAAATCTACAACAACTACACGATGTATCAAGAGTTACAAAAAAAACTTGAAGAGAATAAAATAAGAATGCGTACGCTACAAAAACACAAAGCCGTATCCATTCGCAACAAAGAAGAGATAGAGAGTTTAGCCCAAGAGCAGGCGATTGTCGAAGGAAAATTGGCACTTTTAGCAGAGTATGAAAAAGAGCCGTTCAAAAAGTTTTTGGAGCCTCCAAAAATAGAAGAGATACCAACTGTAGACAATCCTCTTGCTATTATTGGAGCAATCTCTTATCATGAAAAACTCATTTCTGATCAAGAAGAGTACACAGGACGCTACTACACACTCAAAGAGGTGATAAAACAACTAAGCCAAAAAGAATCACTCACAGAAGAGGCACAATCTTTATCTTTGGAAAATAAAATATTTGATACCAAACTCAAACAAATACGAGACGAAATCAAAACTTTTCATAGTCTAATGGATATCTTCCAAACCACTCAAGATGTATACACCAAAAAAGCCGAAGAGATCAAACTCCAAATCACCAAAGATATTACCAAAGAGAGTAAAAAAACCATCTCTATTGGAGGTTTTCTCCTATTTTTATTGATTATGTTGCTTTTGGTAAAGTATTTAGTCAAACGATATATGTCTGAAATGGATCGTTACTACACTGTAAACAAAGCTCTTAACTTAACATTTTTTATTTTTGTGGTTTTGACACTTCTTTTTTCGTATATTCAAAATGTCAGTTATCTTGTGACAATCTTGGGATTTGCCTCTGCTGGGATTGCTATCGCACTTAAAGATTGGTTTATGTCAGTTATGGGTTGGTTTGTGATTGTTATTGGCGGTGCAATTCATGTCGGAGATCGTGTGAAGTTCGTACGAAACGGCATTGAATTGGTAGGTGATGTAGTGGATATTTCGCTACTTCGTATGACACTCCATGAAGATGTCACCTATATTAGTCTCAAAGCAAACAGAAGGGCTGGACGAATTATTTTTGTCCCAAATAACTTTATTTTTACTGATATTATCGCCAATTACTCTCACGCAGGACTCAAAACAGTATGGGATGGCATTGATTTTGTAGTCACTTTTGATTCGGATTTCAAAAAAGCCTCATCGATTGCCAAAGAGATTGCCAAAAAGTACTCCAAAGGATACACCGATATTACACGTAAACAGCTCAACAAACTTCGTAGCCAATATCATATGAAAAACACAAATGTCGAACCGCGTATTTTTACTTTCATTGAACCCAATGGAGTGCAGATTACAGTTTGGTATCTCACTAACTCTTTTGCTACATTGACTTTGCGTAGCACTATCTCTGCTGAAATTATCACACGAATACAACAAGAAGAAGATATCTTCCTTGCATATCCAACACAATCGGTTTATATGGACAAAGATGCACGAAAACCCAAAAAGAGTGAGCCAAAAAACATCGATATTCAAGAAGAGTTGCCTGAAAAATGAAACAAAAAATATACTTCAAAACATTCGGATGTCGCACCAATCAGTTTGATACTCAAGTGATGATCTCCAAACTCTCCAATCACACACTAAGCACAACCGAAGAGAGTGCAGATGTTGTCGTCATCAACTCATGCACAGTCACAAATAGTGCCGATGCGTCTGTACGCAACTATATATCAACAATCGAACGCAAAAATCCTAATGTCAAAGTGATTTTGGCAGGATGTGGTGCACACTCAAAAGGAGAGCAACTCTTTGCTCAAAATCGCGTATTTGGTGTGATGGGACACTCTGAAAAAGAGAATATTGATTTGATTCTCAAAAAAACAGAACGTTTCTATCAAATTGGAGATCTTGAGCATATCGATTCGACGATTGTAGAGGAGTTTGTAGGCAAAAGTCGTGCTTTTATCAAAATACAAGAAGGGTGTGATTTTCGTTGCTCTTATTGCATTATTCCTTACGTAAGAGGCAATGCACGCAGTCACAAAGAGTCTGATATTTTGTCACAAATCGAGAGATTGGCTACCAATGGTTTTGGAGAGTTTATTCTTACAGGTACAAATGTAGGAAGTTATGGCAAAGACACAGGAAGTTCTATCGCACAGTTACTTGAAAAAATGAGCCAAATACGTGGTGTGAGACGAATACGAATCGGAAGTCTTGAACCAATACAAATCGATGATCATTTCAAATCACTACTAAATGAACCGTGGATGGCAAAACATCTCCATATCGCACTCCAACATACTGAAGATACAATGCTTAAAAAAATGAACCGTCGAAATCGTTTTGCGACTGATTTTGCACTTTTTGAGGAGATAGCATCTTGTGGTTATGCGTTGGGAACTGATTTTATCGTCGGACATCCAGGGGAAAATGAGTCCGTATGGCAAGAAGCTATTAGACGTATTGAGCAGTTGCCACTCACACACATTCACGCTTTTACTTACTCCAAACGTGACAATACGCCTTCAGCTACTATGACTCCACAAATCAAAGGAGATATTGCCAAATCAAGACACAAAATGCTTAGTGATTTGGTCGGTCTTAAAAATCTACATTTTAGAGAGAAACACAATACAAATCTTGAAGTACTTTTAGAGCAAGAACGTGCAGGCATACATCATGGATATGACCAATATTATCAAAAAATTACCGTTCAAAGTGATGAAGATTTGAGTGGGAATTGGGTATTTATCACTCAAGCAGAGGCACAAAAGGAAGGAAACTATGCGGTACTTTAAAAGCTCAAAAATTCAATCTATTTTTTTTCTATCCATACTTTTTGGCGGATTGATTCTTTATACGATATTACGACAAACCACTCCTATCATCTCTCACACACAAGCCAATACTCTTTTTGATAACAATAAAATTGAAAAAATAGTTCTCGAAGAGCCATATTTGCGTCTTGTCACTATAGAAGGTGATTTCAAAGTCTATCAAGAAGCAATCAATAAATCTGCTTTTTTTACAAAATATACCGTTGAAGCAGAAGAGACATCTAAAGCAATTCTTTTTCCACTCTATCTGATAGCAATAGCGTTAGGTGGCATACTTTATCTGCATTTTAGAACCAATCTACCAAAACACGAATCCAAAAATGAACAACACAAAGAGGTCGCACATAGTTCACTTTTTCCGACACTTGAGCCTGTACGTCTACTCTCTTCAGATATCAAATTCTCTGATGTTTCTGGAATTTCTGATGTCAAAGAGGAGCTTGAAGAGATTATTGATTTTCTCAAAGATCCACTCAAATACAAAAATTTCGATATTCGTCTTCCCAAAGGAGTACTTTTGGTAGGACCTCCAGGCGTAGGCAAAACAATGATTTCAAAAGCTGTCGCCAAAGAGGCAGGCGTGCCGTTTTTTTATCAAAGTGGTGCGTCGTTTGTACACATCTATGTTGGAATGGGAGCCAAAAGAGTTAACGAACTTTTCGCACGTGCCAAACAGATGGCACCAAGTATTATTTTTATCGATGAGATTGATGCTGTAGGAAAAAGCCGTTCGGGTCTACAAAACGACGAAAGAGAAGCGACACTCAACCAACTCCTCACAGAAATGGACGGCTTTGAAGAGAGTTTTGGCGTGATTGTAATCGCAGCGACCAATAAAATCGAAGTACTCGATGAAGCTCTTCTTCGTCCTGGACGTTTTGATCGTCGCATTCACATCTCATTGCCTGATATTGAAGAACGCATTAAAACTCTCGCGTATTATCTCAAACATAAACCAAATCGCGTAGATCTACAAAAAGTGGGAAGAATGACTATCGGATTTAGTTCTGCTGCTCTCTCTACACTTGTCAATGAAGCAGCAATTCATGCGATGCGTAAAAAACGTTTGGTGGTAATCACAGATGATTTTGAATCAGTCAAAGATAAAGTACTCCTTGGCAAACGTAGAGTAGTCATACTTACCCCAAAAGAGCGTGAGATACAAGCTGTCTATCAATCCGCCAAAGCAGTCGTTGCAACATGGCTTGATGTGTATTTTGAAAAGATAGGTTTAATACAAACAACACTCTCAGCACAAGAGAGCGAAGTGCGTTCCAAAAGTCAGATTTTTAATACTATCAAAGTCTATCTCGCAGGCACTATCGCCTCTCGAATACACTTTGATGAGCAGTACATCAACGGCGGTGCAGATATCACAGAAGCAAAAGCCCTACTTCACAAAGCACTTTTTGTTTATCTTCTTCATGATGATTTCACTCCAGTAGCCAAAGACGAACAGAGTCTACTTAGAAGTCATATCGAAGAGACAAAAATGCTCATTACCCTTCTCAAACCTGCAATTGATAAAGTCACCGAATATCTTTTGGAGTATGAAAATATTGATCAAGAGAAATGCAGAGAAGTATTACGTGAAATATTTTAATGGATTTTGCCTCCAAAACGAAGAGCAGTTTTTACAACAATACATACCCAAAGGCGAAACGACTGTCGCTGGTTTAAGTTACGGTGCACAGTTGGCGTTTGAATGGGCGTATCACTCTTCTCAAAGAGTTGATAGATTGATTCTTCTCTCTCCAGCTTTTTTTCAAACCAAAACACCAAGCTTTATTCGTACTCAACTGCGTTATTTTGACCAAAATCAAGAAGCGTATATCAGACAATTTCTTCTCAATGTCGCCTTCCCAAGCAGTGTTGATCTTGTGCCTTATCTTGCAAAAGGCACCAAAGATGAACTTGTATCACTTCTTGATTATGTGTGGGGAAAAGAAAAAATAAAAACCGTTCTGAGTCGTGGCACAACTATCGAAGTATTTTTGGGAAGCGAAGACAAAATCATTGATAGTAAAATGGCGTTTGATTTTTTTGGATCTCTTACCACTACCTATCAAATCAAAAACGTTGGACATCTGTTGGTTTGAGAGTATTTTTGGCAACTATATTGCTGTGAAAGTTCAGATTTTTCTTTATTCCTTCGTTATAATTCAACCAAAATCCAAAGGAGTCTCTTATGCAATTCCTCGATGTCCGTACCGACTTTGCGTTTAAAAAAGTGTTTGGAAGTGAAAGCTCCAAAGAGATACTGATGAGTTTTCTTAATGCCATTATCTACTTTGAAAGAGAACATAAAATCAAAGATCTCACGATTGTTGATCCCTATACGATTCCGATGCTCAAAGGAATGAAAGATACTTTTGTGGATGTCAAAGCGATACTTGATGACAACACTAAAGTAATCATTGAAATGCAGGTCTTAAGTCATGCAGGATTTGAAAAAAGAGTCCTTTATAATGCTGCCAAAAACTACTCGATACAGCTTGACAAAGGCGAAACTTACTCACTGCTCAATCCTGTGATTGCGTTGAGTATTGTTGATTTTATGATGTTTCCTGAAACACCAGAGATTATTACCAACTTTAAATTAATCGATAAAATGACAATGATTGAGTACAGCGATGATATTGAACTTGTCTTTGTAGAACTTCCAAAGTTTGACAAATCGCTTGATACTTTAGAAAATATCAAAGAACAATGGATCTATTTTGTTAAAAATGCAGGAAGCCTTGAGTATATCCCTACACATATCAATCTACAAATACAACAAGCATTAGAAAGTGTCAATGAAGCACAAATGAGCAAAGAGGAGCTTGAAGCCCAACACAAACGAAAAGAGTTTATCTATATCCAAAAAAGCTCTATCGAAATGGCAGAGGAGA
>DYPM01000083.1:0-1662 GCA_020719895.1 Sulfurovum sp.
CGCAATGACGGGATTTGTCATTGCGAACAAAGTGAAGCAATCTATGTTTTTAGAGATACCTTAAAGGTAAAGTTTTGCCATTTGTCGCCAATAGTATGCTCTATGTGCTTCTTCTTTCCAGATGTGGAATTGATGGACTATCCCTTTTGTATTTAAATCTTGACTTAGTTTTTTGTTGTTTTCAAGCAAAATATCATCCTCTCCAATGGTGATAATAATCTCCAATCGACGTAATCTCTCAAGCAATGCTTCATTGGTGATATTTTGTAAATATTGTGAGGGATTATTGAAATAGATAGTTTCATCCCAATAACCATCAAAAAGATCACGATATGAACCTATCGACGCACTAATATCATAACGTCCGCTAAAACTAACGATTTTATGAAATATCGAAGGGTGTCGCAAACCGATATTCATCGCATGGTACGCACCAAGAGAACAGCCATGAGCGATAATGTACGGATTTTGGTTTTTGCTTTCGCTAAAAGGAATGACTTCGTGGAGAATATAACGCTCATAAGATTCGTGACGTTTGATACGTTCTGATGGAATACACCAGTCGCAATAGAAGCTCTCTGCGTCGATACTATCGACACAAAAAAGTTGCAAATGTCCATCTCTAATCTTGTCATAAACAGCACCAACGATACGCCAATTTTCATAATCAAAAAATCGACCAACTCGCGTCGGGAACACAATCACCCTTGCACCTCTATCTCCAAACACTAAGAGTTCCATTTCTCGATGGAGATTTGGGCTGTACCATTGGTGATATTCTCTTTTCATGAGACACGCTCCACAAAAATCTTATCTGCATTTTGAAGCAGATTTTCTCTCCATATTTTGTATCCTAAAGTGTTCATGTGTAGTCCATCTTCGCTAAAAAGTTCAGGATTTGGCATACCATCAGCAGTGTACATTTGGGAATGCAAGTCGATATAGTGCATATTGTCAAGCTCTTCTATACGACTTTTAGCATAAGAGTTAAAGAGTCTGATACGATGAAGAAGTGCATGGCGTGCTGGAGATGGTTTGATTGAGATAAAAGTAAAATGAATACCACTGAGGTGATCAGCTCTTTTTTTGAGTAGTTTTTCAAAATGCACCATAAGATCTGCATGATAGACTCCATCTCCAATATCGTTTTCACCAGCATAGATAATGAGCGACTTTGGTTCGCACGGCAAGATGATACGTTCAAAAAAATAAACACACGCTTTCAGTGTCGAGCCACCAAATGCTACATTTTCAATATGATAAGGTGCTAAATCATTTTGCATTGTATCCCACAACCGAAAAGAGGAACTTCCATAAAAAAGATTTGCTCCTTTGGTAATTTTGCCCTCTTTGATTTTTTTTTCAAGTTGTGAAACTTCTGCTTCGTGCCATTCCATATATTTGCCTTTATGTTTTGATGTTTATGGGAACCTCTAAAAACTCTACTTTCGTCATTGCGGGCTTGAACCAGCAATCTCCTGTTTAAGGATATAAAAGATGCCAAATCGAGTTTAGTATGACGGTTTTTAGAGATGCCCTTATTTTATAAAATTGTCATTATATATAAAAATGCCTACAAGACGAAGTGGCTAATGATAGTGTAGTTTGCAAGAAGATTTTTATGTTAAAATTACGCCTATTTGCTCTTAAAGAGAATCAACA
>DYPM01000083.1:1762-8207 GCA_020719895.1 Sulfurovum sp.
AATCAACAAAGTAAGGAAAAAAATGTTAACGACAGTCAATTTGACTCAACGCTATGGAAAGCGTGTTTTATTCGAAAAAATTAATATCACTCTTGATGTAGGCAAACGCTATGGACTTATAGGTGCTAATGGTGCTGGGAAGTCCACTTTTTTGAAGATTCTATCAGGCGAAATCGAACAAACCGATGGCGAAGTGCATCTCCAGCCTGGACTTAGAATGGGAGTTTTGTCTCAAAACCAATATGCGTTTGAGGATTTTACACTCAAAGATGCGGTACTTTATGGCAATAAAAAACTCTACGATGCTCAAAAAGAGAAAGAGAGACTCTATATGGAAGGGGATTTTGAGAGTGAAGCTGTAAACAATCGCCTTGCAGAATTAGAGATGATCTGTGCTGATGAAGATCCTACTTATGAGTCAGAAGTGCAGATTGAAAAACTTCTTGAGACATTGGGATTTTCATCAACCCAACATAATGAGTTGATGAGTTCGATTACAGGTGGCGATAAGTTTAAAATCCTACTTGCACAGGTGCTTTTTCTCAAAACTGACGTACTGCTTCTTGATGAGCCTACTAACAACCTTGATATTGAGACTATCGGGTGGCTTGAGGAGGAGTTGAAGCGTCACGAAGGAACATTGGTGGTTATCTCTCACGATAGACACTTTATCAATGGCGTTGTTACTCATATTTTAGATCTTGATTTCCAAAATATTCGTGAGTTTACGGGCAACTATGACGATTGGTATATTGCTGCAAACCTTATCGCCAAACAAGCAGAGACAGACCGCTCTAAAGCACTCAAAGAGAAAGATGAGCTTGAGAAGTTTATCGCCAGATTTTCTGCAAACGCTTCCAAAGCCAAACAAGCAACCAGCAGACAAAAGCAACTTGACAAGTTGGATATCGCAGAGATTAAACTCTCAAGCAGACGAGATCCTTCGATTATGTTTAAGCCACACAGAGATATTGGAAACGAAGTGCTTGAGGTGATTGAGATCTCTAAAAGTTATGACGAAAAGAAAGTACTCGAAAATATCAGTTTTAAAGTCAAAAAAGAGGACAAAATCGCACTGATTGGATCTAACGGTGCAGGAAAAACCACACTGCTTGAGATTTTGACAGGCAAACTTAAACTAGATAGCGGAAGTTTTAACTGGGGACAAACAGTCTCTTTTAGCTATTTTCCACAAAATACCACTGATGTTGTTAAAGGTAACGAGATACTTGCACAGTGGATTCAGGGATTTGATCCCAAATGGCATATTGATGAGATTCGCAAAACACTAGGACGTATGCTTTTTACAGGCGAGGAGCAAAAAAAACAAGTAGACAGTTGTTCTGGAGGAGAAAAACACCGCGTAATGCTCTCCAAAATGATGATGGATTCAGCAAACTTTCTTGTGATGGATGAGCCAAACAACCACCTTGATCTTGAAGCAATTATTGCATTGGGCGAAGCACTGCATGACTACAAAGGTGGCGTGATTTGTGTCACACACGACCGCGAACTAATCGACGCATTTGCCAATCGTATTATTAAACTTAATGAAGATGGAACAGTGATAGATTTTGAAGGAGATTACGAGAGTTTTAAAGAGCAGTATGGACATTGATTTGATATCTTTGTGTTACTTTTGTTTTTTGAGTAGTCTCTCAAAGTTTGATGTAGTAAAATTCCGCAAATTGAGTTCTCTGAAAAATCAGAGGACTCAATAGAGCAACCAGTCGAGAGAGCCGTCTGCTGAAGACCTAATTTTAAGCTTTGCTTAAAATTTGAGAATTATTCAAATATAAAAACAGGAAACGTCATGATACAAAAAGCAATAATATTATTGAGTCTGTTGTGGATAGCCACTACAGGAATTTATGCTGAAGAGATTTTCATCAACGAGAAAAAGCCTAATACTCTTTTTGAGAATTATACTTTTAGGGAAGGTGGATTTTCAAATATTGACTTTAGAGGACAAAATCATATGGGAATTGATTTTGGCATTGGTGTTGATAACTACACCAAAGATGGATTTTATTATGGTCATGCAATGCAGATAAGTTATTATCCCTACAGCGATAAGTCTGCTTATGGACTCAATGTTGATCTCAAAGGTGGGGCAAGACCACTTAAAGAAGTTACTGTTTACGCGATATTGGGATTTTCTGGACAAGCAATACCCAATATCGCGACTCCAGAACTCTCAAAATTTGATGTTTATCTCTCTCCAGGGGTTGGCGTTGGTGCATTTTATAGTTTGTCAAAAGTGAAAAAAAAATATCAAAAACTTCTTCCCGATATGGCAGAGCTTGCTTTTCGTATCTACAGACTAAAACATCAAGCAATTGATTCTACCTATTACGATATGCAAAAAATTACAATGACTTTCAAATATAAGTTTTAGTCATTGTTTTGAGTCACACCTTTCCATATTATCCAATCGGCTTCTTCTCTGACATCAGGAAATCCATCCAAAATCTGTTGAGGTTGGAATCTCGGTTTATATTCAAACGCTTTGCAACCGTCCACCCAATATCCTAAATATATCCACTCCAATCCCAAAATTTTAGCAAGCTTGATTTGATATATCAGCGAATATGTGCCAAGAGAAAGCCTTGCATAGCTTGGATCATAAAAGAAATAAATAGAACTGATACCATCATCAAGAATATCAATAAGATCTACGCCGATAAGACGATCTCCATCAAGATAAAGCACCTCTTTACCGTAATCATGTGCACCATCAACAAAGTTTTCATAATACTCACGTTCGGAAATATTACGATGCAACCAATCATCTTTGAGATGTTTGAACGCGTGGTATTTATTGTAAAGTGCCAAATGACTTTTGGTAAGAGTGGGTTTTTGGATAATTATTTTTGTTTTTTCATTGCGTTTGATCGCTTTTTTTTGCGATTTGGTTGTTTCAAAATGGTTCACGTCAATACGTAAACTTTTGCACTCATTACAACCATTGCAAATAGGATGAAAAAAGTATTTTCCAAACCTTCTCCATCCTCTTTGGGCTACAGCAGAAGCGAAAGTTTTGGAGGCGTTATTGATATGTTTATAACGCATACGTACACTTCTATCGGGTAGATAAGAACAGTCATAATCCATCATCGAAAAGTCAGTTGATTCAGGGTTCAATAGTGTGGTAAGTTCTTCGGTTGATTTATTCATAAACACGATTATACATAAGTTAGAGTAAAATTCCGACAAAAATTTGGCTCGCCTATGTTTCTCTATCAACCTCTCAATGGCTACTGTTACAACAGCGATTCGATTTTTTTATATCACTTTATTACTTCATTTTTACCCAAGGGAGATTTGTTGGATATTGGTTGTGGCGTTGGAATTATTGGATTGCTTTTGACGCGTGATTTTGGTACAAAAACCACCATTATCGACAAACAAGCTCAGATGATTTCGTATGCACTGCACAACTTTTACATCAATCAATTGCAAACAAACGCTTATATTGGAGATTTTGCAAGTATCACAATCAAAGAGCGTTTTGATTATATTGTCTCAAATCCGCCTTTTTATGATTCAAATGTGACACAAAGCGAAGATATGAGACTCAATATCGCACGTTATGCTCACCATCTTCCATTGGATAAGTTGATAGCACAAGCCAAAGCACTGCTCAAACCCAAAGGATGGTTTATCTTTTGTTATGATGCAAAACAGATTGACAAGATTTTATATTGTTTACAAATCTATGGTATTAAGGCTGTCTCTATACGTTTTATTCACTCCAAAATAGACAGAGATGCAAAGTTGGTGATGATAGCAGCACGCAATAACGCCAAATCAATGGTGCAGATACTTCCGCCATTTGTAATATTTGACAACCAAAGCAACTATTTGCCCGAAGCCCAAAAGGCATTTGAACGTGCCAAAACGCACAGCATTAAAGGAGAGAGATGAATCTCTTGAGTCATCCACGCTATCAATACAGATTTGACCCCAAAGCATGCGAAACGTGCGGTGGGCGTTGCTGTACTGGAGAGAGTGGATATATATGGATAACTCTTGCTGGGATCGAACAGATGGCACACTATTTGAACCTCGACATAGAACAGTTTTCGATACGCTATTTACGTAAAGTGGGGCATCGTTATTCTCTGACTGAAAAAAAAATCTCTCAAGAGAATCACGCGTGTATCTTTTTTGATACCAATACCAATCGATGCAGTGTCTATGAAGTACGCCCTAATCAGTGTCGTACTTTTCCGTTTTGGGAGCAATTTCAACAAAATCATGAGGAGGTTATCAAAGAATGCCCTGGTATCGTAATTTAATTTTTTCATTTTTGATGTCAATGGCTACATTTGGTTCTCTTCATGCTATCGAACAAGCACGTGTGAGTGATGATTCTCTTATTGTGTATGCAATTTGGTTTGACGAACAACAAAACTTTGCACGCAGCAGAGAGGTGTACGCAGAACTGTATGATCGTACAGGACTTAAGGAGTATCTTTTTAGAGAAGCGACAACAGCTCTTTTGAGTAATACCGCAATACGCAATACGATAGATCGCGTACTCAAATGGGAAGTTAAAAACCCAGACACTCTTGAGGGTAAAAGGATTTTGATTCCTCTTTATTTGACGATTGATGAGGGAAAATTGGCATTAACAGCATCTGAATATCTTTTGGAGCGTTCGGGAAATATTGCTGATTTGGAGATCGCTTCACACTCTTATCTTTATGGCGGAAACTTCAAACGAGCGTTAGATCTTCTAATGCAAGTGTATGAGGAGAGTTTCAATGAAGATATTCTGTTAAGAATCGCATTTGTCATGGATACCTACACCAATCAACGCAAAGATGTGATTCCTATCATCGAGACGCATCTTAAAATTCACGGAGGTAGCGAAAAAGTATATTTGGCATTGATTGATTTTTATATCAAAGAGAATGATATCAGTTCAATGTTACGTACCTATATTGCACTTTTTGAAAATTATCCCACAGAAGAGTATCTTCAAAAAATTCTTTTAGCATACGCCTACAAACAAGATGCTGTTGGAGCCATGCGGTTTCTTGAAACCCATCATGGATATGAGTTGTCTCTTTATGATCTTTACAAGGTCAATAAACTTTACAAAAAAGCATTTATTTTGGCAGATCGTTTTTATAAAGTAGACAAAAATCCAAAATGGCTTGCAGAAAAAGCAGTATTGTTGTTTGAAGGTGCTAAGAACAAAAAAGACAAAAAACTCATCAAACAGGTCATAAATTACTTCGAAAAAGCACTCAAGGCAGGGGTCAATGATAGTCTCTATCTTAACTATTACGGATATACTCTTGTTGATGTCGGTTACAATATCAACAAAGGAGTTAGTTTGATTGAGCGTGCAATCAAACAACAACCTGACAATATCTACTATCTTGATTCGTTGGCGTGGGGTTATTACAAACAAAAACGGTGCAAAAAAGCCTACAAAGTGATGAAACAAGTCGTAAAAAGCGAAGGATTGGACGAAGAGGAGATCGCGATGCACTGGAAAGCGATCAAACGATGTGGAAAATGAATTTTCGATTTAAAATTTCAAAAATGGTTGATATATGGCACAAATATTAGATGAGATTATCAAAAAAACAAAAGCGGATTTAGAGAAGCGCAAAGTAGAGTATCCAGAAGAGTGGTTGGGGCGTTCGCTTGCTTTTAATCCTTTTTTCCCAAAAGATGTCAAAAGTGCATTGCGTTCTACGGTAGAAAATCCATATCGTATTATCGCCGAAATCAAAAAAGCAAGCCCGAGCAAAGGGGTGATTTGTGAAGATTTTAATCCAATGCGTATCGCACAGCAGTATGAAAAAGGCGGAGCAGACTCTCTTTCGATTTTGACTGAACCGCACTTTTTTCAAGGCGATAAAGAGTATTTGGGAATGGTGAGACGCTACGTAAATCTTCCACTTCTTCGTAAAGATTTTATTGTAGATAAGTATCAAGTGCTTGAGGCGTTGGTGTATGGAGCGGATTATATTTTGCTGATTGCTACAGCACTAAGTCGCAAAGAACTCAAAGAACTCTATCAGTATGCGTTGCGTTTGGGGCTTGATGTGTTGGTGGAGATTCACGACAAAAGTGATCTTATCAAGGCGACTTTTGCTGGTGCAGAGATTATTGGAATCAATCATCGCAACCTTGAAACCTTCAAGATGGATATGACACTAAGTCAAAAGCTAATACCGCTTATTCCTAATAGCAAAATTATTGTCGCAGAGTCAGGAATCGATAGCCACGAAACAGTCGTAGAGCTTTCAAAGATTGGAGCAGATGCTTTTTTGGTAGGTGAATATTTGATGCGTCAAGACAATATCACCGAAGCATTACAACAACTCAAATACGGCGAAGTACCAAAGGAGTCAAAATGACTCCTTTCTTGCCAAAGGCAAAGCTTTAGCAAACTTGTACAATCTGAACTTGTTTAGATTGT
>DYPM01000198.1 GCA_020719895.1 Sulfurovum sp.
AAACTACATTTTGGATTGCTTCGGCTTTTGCAAAACCTCGTGGTGACGGTGTTTGTCATTGCGAACGAAGTGAAGCCATTTATATTTTTAGAGATGCTTTAAAGAAACATTACAAAATTGTAAGAACATACGACTTTTTATTTGACCAAAACAATCACAATACTACAATACAAATCAAAAACTTTGAAAAATGAAGATGGAATATTTTTCCTTTTACATTTGTATGATATACTTTTTGGCATTTCAATAAAAGGAGTTTTGATGTCAAAAAGATATCTCAAATCAACGATTTCAATCACTATTGCCACATTTCTATTGGCTGGATGTAGCTCAACCCAACCGAGTCTTACAGAAGACAACAGTTATACAAGAACTAAAACAGGTGCTGTAGCAGGAGCTTTAAGTGGTGCATTGCTTGGTTATGCAACAGGAAAAAATGGTAAAGACAAAACAAATCGCGTTTTGACAGGTGCTCTTTTGGGTGGTGTAGCAGGTGGTGCTATCGGATACAGCTTAGATGAACAAGCCAATGAAGTCGCTCGTGCTTTAGGTACAGGAGTGGATAATGATCCATTAGCAGTACTTGATCCACGAAGAGATATTATCGTTTCTAAAACCAAAGAGTATGTAAAGATTATCTTTAGAGATGAGATGATGTTTGCAGTCAATTCAGCCCAACTACAACCAAGTGCTTCTTATAAAGTAAATAAAGTAGCACAACTTCTCCACAACTATCCACAAACAGTCGTAGGCGTAGCTGGCTTTACAGACAATCAAGGAAGCTACGAATACAATCTTGATCTTTCCCAAGCAAGAGCCAATACGGTTGGAAATATCCTCTCAGTCAACGCTTCACCCGCGACAAAAGGATGTTCTTATTCAAAATCTATCGCACCTAACGATACTGCATCAAACAGAGCACTCAATAGACGTGTTGAAGTCTATCTCTACGGAAATAGCGAAGCGATGCACGATCCGTGTATGTAAAACCTCTATCAATCTCGAAAATTTTTCGAGATTGGGGAGAATTCTAAAATCTACTCTAAAAACTCAATTTGACTTTTTGCTTCTTTGGTGGAGAGACCACCGCCGACATAATCTCTTTCTGCTTTATCAATACTTTCAAGCATTTTTGTTTTGAGATATTCCCCTACAATATGATCTTGAACAAACAATCTCATCTCTTCAAAATCAGGAAAAAAGTATAAAAATTCACTTTTCAAACTACTCTGATTCCACTTTTGAATCTGCTCTTTTTCACTCAAACTACTCACATCCAATACCGCACGACCAACGATATCTTCTTTTTCATATCCTACAGTTTCTACTGTTTTTTCTTGATGTGACTTAGAATGTTTTGCAAGATCCTCTTCATCAAGTTGTTTGAGAAATCCTAAAAGAAAATAAGCTGCAATAACACCGCCTGCGATAAACAATATAAACGATTTGTCCATTTCTTTTTCCTTATTTTTATTTGATGGAGGCACTTTTAACGAAC
>DYPM01000199.1 GCA_020719895.1 Sulfurovum sp.
GGTTGTTTCTTCTGATTTCTACGACAATAAACAATTTTTGTCTTTTCCTTGTTTACTCCAAGTTTACAAACTCTAAATCGTTCTTTTATCGCTTCTAACAGTCGCAATGCTTCTTTGATGTTATGGCAATGTACCACAATATCATCGGCATAGCGTTCGTAAACAACTTCGGGATTACGTTTTTCAATCCACTTATCGAACACTACATCGAGAAAAATATTAGCCAATATTGGGCTGATTACTCCGCCCTGTGGTGTACCTTTTCCGTTTGGGTGTTGAATAGTTTCATCGGTTTTCTGAATTGGTGCATCTAACCAGCGTTTACAGTACATTAAGATATGTTTCTTTTCTGTGTGCCATTGCACGGCTTTCATTAGCAATTCGTGGTCAATATTATCAAAAAAGCCTTTAATATCAATATCTATTACCCAACTGTATTTCATACAATTGATTCGACATTGTTCTATGGCTTGATGTGCAGATTTGTTCGGGCGATAGCCATAAGAACTATCACTGAATGTTTTATCTGCAATACTTTCCAATTCTGTTGCTATTACTTGTTGTGCAACTCTGTCAACTACTGTTGGTATGCCTAATGCCCGCATTTTTCCGCCACCTTTTGGTATTAAAGTTTGACGGACTGCTTTTGGAAAATAACTTCCGCTCGACATTCTGTTCCACAAAGGATACAAATATTTGCGTTTGTTATTGTTCACTTGCTCAATGCTGATATTATCCACACCTGCACTTCCTCCATTGGCTTTTACTCGTTTAAAAGCCTCTAATACTTGCAACCTGGTTATCGGTTGCGTCTTCTGTTCAATTTCAAAAATCATACTTAATTAATTTTTAAGTTGTTATACAATTTTGAACTTATTATGTGAAGTCCTTCGCTTGTGAGGTCATTACTCTCACTCTCTTGGATATGTTCGCTACTACGACTTCATCTGTCACAATACTGTACTTTGCTACTTTTGGCGTTTTCCCTTTGGGATTCTCCACCGTTTTGCTTGTCATTACAGCATTGTTTCTCCTGTTCCTTGAAAAAGCCAAAACAGAGTTCTTGCCATCTTTATGCCGTGTGGTATGTAACCGTAAATCAGGTTTGCTGTTACACTCTTGTCTCTCGGGGTCGCTCCCCCCTCGATTTTACCACAGTAAAAGTTATTTACGACACCTCAATAATGGTTCATTTGTATTCAACTCCTCTGTTCGTACCATACAAAACCTCGACATACAAACGTCTGACTTTGCCTTAACCTTGACGCTAAGTACCACTCCGTTAAAAGCAGCACCTCAAGGCGGTTTGATAAATCTGCCTGAACAGTCTTTACCGATAGTCCAAATATCTTATTGTTTCTTCGTGTAAATCAGCCAGTCGTTTCGCTTGACCTCCGCAATTACACACCAGAATTTTATTGATATTCCCTATCATCTCTTTCAAAGTTTTTGTTACCATTTCAAAGAACTTTTATTTATCT
>DYPM01000200.1 GCA_020719895.1 Sulfurovum sp.
AGTGATTAGACAGATCAATCAAAAGCGTTTCTCTTGTGATTGAAGTTATAATACGTTCCAAAAAATATTTAAACTCTCTAAAAACAACGTTTTTCGTAGCCCAATAGTATCCACCCCGTCCTTCGGACACCCCTCAAGAGGGGAATTTTAAATTGGATTTAAACTCTCGAAAAACTTGTTTTTCGTAGCTTTAGGGGGTTGTAGGGACATTTATGTCCCTGCCATCTTTTAACAAACTTGTTTGTTAAAAGTGCCTCCATCAAATAAAAAAGGAAAAAGATGCACATTGGATTTATTATTGCGGATTGGAAAGCCATTGAGCCAGGAAAAAGCTCTACATTAGAGATCATTAAAGAGTGCATCAAGCGTCACTATAAAGTGTCGATACTCTACACCAACAATCTCACTGTACGAAACAATATCGTTCATGGATTTATCGAGACAGTTGAACCTATGAAAAAAATACCTCCTACAATTGATGCGTTTTATAAAAAAATAACATTCCATAAAACCTTCACTGCACTTCATGCGTTTGATTGTTTGATGTTGCGTAAAGATCCACCTATTAATCCTATTGTTTTTAATTTTCTTGATGCGATCAAAGATGAAGTGGTCATTATCAACGATGTAGACGGCATACGCAAAGCCAACAACAAACTCTACACCACGACTTTCCATGATCCAGAAAATCTCTATCTTCCTCTCACTCACGTCTCAGGAAGCAAAAAATTTATCAAAAAAACCATTGAAGAGTCAGATGCTCAAAAGATGATTCTCAAACCATTGGATGGTTCTGGCGGTAAAGGTGTGATTGTGTTGGAGAAAAATGCACGTGACAATATCAACTCTTTGCTTGATTTTTATATCGACAAAAGTGGTGAAAAGTATGTGATTTTGCAAGAGTTTATCGAAGGAGCCGATGAAGGTGATGTGCGTGTTTTGATGCTCAATGGAAAATTTATCGGAGCTTACAATCGTAAACCCGCAGAGGGAGAGATGCGAGCCAATATCCAAACAGGCGGTACAGCACACAAATATGTAATGACAGAGAGCCAAATGCGTATATGCAAGAAAATAGGATCAAAATTGGTTGCAGATGGTCTCTTTTTTGTTGGATTGGATATGATTGGTGACAAAATACTGGAGGTAAATGTCCTCAACCCTGGAGGAATTACCAATATCAATCGCCTTGATAATCTCAAACTTCACCGTTTGGTAGTCGATTTTATCGAAGAGAAAGTTGCAGAAAAAGTGGAAAAAAGAGCGGAGATGACCTATCTTATGAAGCGTTTAAATGAATTAAGAGAGTAGTTTGTAACGCCACTCTTGACGGACTTGTTTGTTAAGAGTGTGTAACATCAGATTTAAACTCTCGAAAAACAAAGTTTTTCGTAGCTTTAGGGGGTTGTAGGGACATTTATGTCCCTGCCACTTTAAATGAACTTGTTCATTTAAAGTGTGTAACATCAGATT
>DYPM01000084.1 GCA_020719895.1 Sulfurovum sp.
TCATTGCGAACGAAGTGAAGCAATCTATGTTTTTAGAGGTTCCCTTATGAAATTAGGATAAAAAAAGGGTGAAATATCCTTTAGAACTTATTTGCTCAAACACGAATTATGTTAAAATCAAAAGCTAACACACAAGGAAATCCATGCAATCATTTTTGACTCTTTTGTTTACGCCAATACGTGCGTTGAGGTTGCGTTATCTTCCGCTTTTATTGGTCTATTTTGCATACGGTTCGAGTGTTTTTGTGACTATCGCTGAGAGTTTTTGGGTCAAACAGTCTCTTAATATAAGCGCCGAAGGTCTTTTGGCATTAGGGGTTTGGCTTACTGTGCCGTGGACGATTAAAATGATTTTTGGGCAGATGGTCGATTCGGTAACACTCTTTGGTAGCAATCGAAAAATCTATATCTACATCGGTGCGTCGTTGATAACTATAAGTACGATTTTGCTGATTGGAATCGTCGGAGAACATACTTATATGCAAGACTACGACAAAGAGTCAGTGTATATCTTTGCATCGGTGATTGGTGTTGTGGGATTTGTGATTCAAGATGTGGTTGCTGATACGATGAGTACTGAAGTTGTAGATCGTACTCAAAGCAAAGAAGAGATCAAAAAAGAGCTTGCTATGATACAGGTATTGGCACGTCTTTCATTGGGTTTGGCAATTTTTCTTATGGGTTGGCTTGGAGGTGAGTTGGCTGATATTTATGATTATGAGACTGTATTCGCCTTATCGCTTTTTATTCCGTTTCTTTCGATAATTGGCACACTTTTTGTCAAACTTACTCCCGTCACTCCTTCGCCTCTAAATAAAGAGATACTTTTTGGTGGTTTGTTTTTTGCTTTTTTTGTGGTGACTATGGGATATCAAAATGTGCCTTACTCTCAAGAGATTGTATTTGTAGTATCGATGGGAGTAGTTCTTTATATGCTTAGAACGCTTGTGATTGATCTTGACCCTGATACGATTCATCATATCAAGATGGCAATGATTGTGATTTTTGTGTATCGTGCCACTCCTGCAATCGGACCTGCATTGCAGTGGTGGGAGATGGATGTATTGGGATTTGATGAGTCTTTTTTTGCCAAACTTGCAATGATTGGAGGAGGAATTGCACTTGCTGGAATGTGGTTAAGCTCCCGATTGATTATCTCTCAAAAAATCTCCACTGTTCTTATCTCTTTGACTATTATGAATACTATACTCTCTCTTCCATTTTTGGGTATGTATTATGATCTTCATACGCTTTTGGGCATTGATGCGCGAATCGTTGCAATTGTAGATACAGCTCTAATATCGCCTTTTGATTATATCGCTGGTGTATTGATGCTTACACTTGTGGCTATCTATGCTCCTGAAGGAAAAAAAGGAACATGGTTTGCTCTTATGGCAAGCTTGATGAATCTTGCACTGAGTGCAGGAAAGTTAATGGGAAAATATCTCAACCAAATATTTGTAGTAACACGAGAGATGAAAGAAGATGGTGTAGTAACAGTCGCAGCCAACTATCAACAGCTCGAAGAGCTTTTGTGGTCTGTTATTATTATTGGTTTTGTTTTACCAATCACTACACTACTATTTTTTAATCCTAATCCAAAAACAAAGTGAGAAAACGAATGACTATTTTATTTGATCTTGACGGCACACTTATTGACTCTACTGAAGCTATTGTAGAGAGTTTTGAAGTAACATTTGCAACATTTGGCATCAAGTCCCCAGAAACTTCAATGATTACTTCGCAGATTGGTCATCCGCTCGATGAGATGATGCGTACGTTTGGTGTTGAAGAGAAGTATATTTGGGAATATGTCGATGTGTACAAAAAACACTACCGATCAATTTCATGTCAAAAAACAGTATTGTTGCCCTCTGCAACGCAAGCAATTCAAGAGGCAAGTAAAATTGCAACATTAGGAGTCGTCACCACTAAAACAGGAAGATACTCCAAAGAGCTACTTGAGCATATGGGATTAATGCACTATTTTGAAGTGCTTATTGGACGAGAAGATGTCGAAAATCCCAAGCCACATCCTGAGCCAATCCTTAAAGCATTAGAGAGGTTACCAACTGCTACAGGAGAGGTTTGGATGATTGGTGATACATGTATGGATATGCAAGCAGCCAATGCTGCAAATATCGGTAGCATTGGAGTTACATGCGGATATGGAACACGTGAAAATCTACAATTATGCACCCAAAATATTTGTGATAACGCACTCGAAGCAATTGCTTTTATTATCAAAAAATAACGTAAGATTAAATAACGCATAAATTCAACCTCGTTTAAGAGTCTCATTACTACAATAGGAAAAATTACAATGAAATCCCCTAAATCTACACTCTCCATTGTAGAGATTAGCGGATTTCATTGAGTTTAATAATAGGAGAAAACATGACAGAGATTAGATGGCACAGTCGTGCTGGTCAAGGTGCTGTTTCTGGTGCGAAAGGACTAGGAGATGTTGTCGCTACGACAGGTAAAGAGGTTCAAGCCTTTGCACTTTACGGCTCCGCAAAACGAGGTGCAGCACTTAGAGCTTATAATAGAATTGATGATAAACAAATTTTGAACCACGCAAAATTTATGAATCCTGACTATGTGTTAGTGATTGACCCCGCATTGGCATATACTGATAATATTGAAGAAAATGAGAGTGAAGAGACCAAATATATCATCACTACACACCTTAGCAAAGAGGAGTTGATTGAAGGTCGTCCTAGCCTCAAAGGAAAAGAAGATAGAGTTTATATAGTTGACTGTGTACAAATTTCACTTGATACTATCGGAAGATCAGTTCCTAATGCACCAATGCTTGGAGCATTTGTAAAAGTTTCAGGAATGTTTGAGCTTGAGTATTTTTTGGAAAATATGAAAAGAGTACTTTCCAAATTTCCTCAAAAAATTATTGACGGAAATATGCAAGCGATCACAAAAGCATACAACGAAGTGAAATAACGAGAGAGGATTAAGAATGCAAGATTTGAAGCTATTAGCAAATGACAAAAGAGGAAAAACAGAACTCGGAAGTCGTAGAGATTTGGTTGGTTGGCATGAAGTAACGCAAGGAAGCATACTTCCTTCATTTGATGGAGATGCCATAGGCATCGCTTTGAAAAAAGCCGAAGAGAGAGTTTACTCTAACTTCAACTCTTACACAGCGACAGTTGCATCTTGGAGAGTCCAAAAACCTGTTTTTAATATTGATGTATGTATTGATTGTCAAAACTGTTGGGTGTGGTGTCCTGATAGTTCTATTCTCTCAAGAGACAAACAGATGATGGGTATCGACTATGACCACTGTAAGGGATGCCAAGTGTGTTCGGAAGTGTGTCCTACAAATCCAAAATCACTTTTAATGTTTAATGAATATGTACAGCTTGAAGATGCACTTGCTTCATGGCCAGAAAAAAAGAAAAAAGAGAAATAAGGAATACACAATGGCAGTAAAGTATGATTTAAATGAACGAGAAGTATGGGATGGTAACTTTGCCGCATCTCAATCACTAAGACAAGCCAAAGTTGATGTAGTTGCCGCTTATCCAATCACCCCTTCTACTCCAATTGTTGAAAATTATGGTAGCTATGTCGCCAACGGTTATGTTGATGGTGAATTTGTAATGGTAGAGTCTGAACACGCAGCAATGTCAGCGTGTGTTGGAGCATCTGCTTCAGGTGGACGTGTATCGACTGCAACATCTTCTCAAGGGTTTGCATTGATGGTAGAGGTACTCTATCAAGCTTCGGGAATGAGACTTCCTATCGTCTTAAATGTTGTCAATAGAGCATTAGCATCACCACTGAATGTACGCGGAGATCACTCTGATATGTATTTAGGAAGAGATTCTGGTTGGATTCAAGTAGATGCATTTAACGCTCAAGAGGCGTATGATCTTGCATTATGTGCTTTTAAAATCGGTGAAAACCATACGGTAAGACTTCCTGTGATGGTTCATCAAGATGGATTTATCACTTCTCATACTGCACAAAATGTCTATCCTTTGTCTGATGAGGTGGCATACGATTTTGTGGGAGATTTTAAGCCTGTAGATGATATGTTGGACTTCTCTCGACCTATCACTTATGGTGCACAGACCGAAGAGGATTGGCACTTTGAACACAAAGCAAGACAACACAAAGCGTTGTTTGATTCACGCGAAGTGATTGATGCGGTATTTGCAGAGTTTGAGAAAATCTCTGGACGTGCCTACAAAAGAGTAGAGAGCTATGATATGGAAGATGCAGAAGTTGCTATCGTTGCGCTCGGAACAACTGTAGAAACAGCACGTGTTGCAGCCTCTGAGCTTAGAAGCGAAGATGGCATTAAGGCAGGTGTAGTGGCGATTAGAAATTTCCGTCCATTTCCTTTTGATAAAGTAAGAGAAGCACTTGCAAATGTCAAATCAATTGCAGTACTTGATCGTTCATCACCAGGTGGTGCGATGGGAGCATTCTTCAACGAAGTGTCTGCTGCTATCTACTCAACACCCAATAGACCACTCGTAACAAACTATATTTATGGTCTTGGTGGGCGTGACTTTTCTATAGAAGAAGCAAAACGTATTTTCAAAGAGCAAAAAGAAAACGCTGACGCAGGACACATTATGACTGATATCCAACAGTTCTCTGGACTTAGAGGACCATCTCTTGGATTTTTCAAAACAAAAAGAGGTTAAAGATGGCAACTACTTCAATTAAAAACTTAAAAGAGTTTTCAACTACTAATGATAGATTTGAGGGTGCACACACGCTTTGTCCGGGTTGTGCACACTCTATGATTGTAAGAGAACTTATGAACTGTACTGATGACAATTTGGTTATTGGTAGCAACACAGGATGTCTTGAGGTATCAACGGCAGTTTATCCGTTTACTTCATGGGATACTTCATGGATTCATATCGGATTTGAAAATGCTGCAAGTGCTATCAGTGGAGCAGAAGCGATGCACAAAGCACGAAAGAAAAAAGGTACACTCAAAGACAATGACGCGTCAGTCAAATTTGTAGCATTTGGTGGCGATGGTTCTACTTTTGATATCGGTTTTCAATGGCTTTCTGGTGCAATAGAGAGAGGACATGACTTTACTTATATTTGCTTGGACAACGAAAACTACGCCAATACAGGTGGACAAAGATCTTCAGCGACTCCTATTGGCTCAACCACTTCAACAGCACAAGCAGGAACGCATTCTTACGGCAAAAAAGAGAAGAAAAAAGACATCGTTGCAATTATGGCAGCACACGGTGCACCTTATGTAGCACAACTTGCTCCAAACAAATGGAAAGCGATGGCAAAAGGATTTCAAAAAGCTCTTGAAACAGAAGGTCCATGCTTTATCAATACTGTCTCTCCGTGTTGTACAGAGTGGAGATTTGATCCTAAAGATACTATTGGTATCACTGATCTTGCAACAGACTCTTTGATGTTTCCTGTATATGAGATTATTGATGGTCATGAACTTAATATTCTCTATAGACCTAAGACTGTCATTAAAGTCGAAGAGTATATGGGGGCACAAGGACGCTACAAGCACCTTTTCAAACCTGAATATAGACATATTATCGACAAGGTACAAAAAGATATTGATGAGCAGTGGGATTATCTTCAAAGACGTGAAGAGGCAAGAATCTAACTGAACCATCTGATTAATTCTCAAATTTTGAGCAAGCTCAAAATTAGGTCTTCGTGCCGACGGCTCTCTGGAGTAGTCGCTCTTATAAGATTTATATTTAATCAGATGTCTCAATTATTTTTTATGGTGGGTTTTCCCCACCTTTTTGTTATGTATCGCACATTTCTTTTTATCACCTCTTTTTATCCAGCCTATTATAGGCTATCTCAATATTAATCACAAAAGGAGTTTTTATGCCTTTATTAGACAGCTTTACTGTTGATCATACAAAAATGATCGCACCAGCAGTGCGTATTGCCAAAACGATGACTACTCCAAGTGGTGATTCGATTACTGTTTTTGATTTGAGATTTTGCAAACCCAATCAAGAGATAATGTCAGAAAAAGGCACACATACGCTTGAGCATCTTTTTGCGGGATTTATGAGAGATCATCTCAATAGTCAAAATGTTGAGATTATTGATATTTCTCCGATGGGATGTCGCACGGGATTTTATATGTCGCTACTTGGTACGCCAAATGCTCAAGAGGTCGCATATGCGTGGAGAGCATCGATGGATGATGTTATTGGAGTGGCTTGCGAAAATGATATTCCAGAGCTGAATCTCTATCAGTGTGGCACTTGTGATATGCACTCATTATTGGAGGCAAAAGAGATTGCTCAAAATGTCATTGATCGTGGCATTGGCGAGATGGACAATAGCGTATTAAAAATGGATGAAACGCAATTAGCAGAGGTCAATCATCGATGTTAATTTTGATTCCTGTAAACAAAAGCGATAAAAACAGTGCAAAAATCGTACCTATATTAGAAGTAAAATCATGGGCATTGGTGGATTTTGATGAAGGCGAAGCAAAAAAAATCACCTTTTTTGAGGATTGGAGAGAGAGTGGTGAAGGGTGGATTGATTTTGTCATTCTTGAAAATAGATTTGAAAATGCTATGGATTTTATCAATGAAGGAATGATGTGTCTCTCTCGTAGAGAAGAAGAGACGATCGAAGAGTTGCTTAGTGCCTTTAAATTTAAAGAACTTGACGAGGTTGGTTTTTAGAGATAAGGTCGATGCTCTACAACGAATCTTTGAGACAAAAAAAAGAGTTGCTTCTCACCAAAGACGGTTCTTGGACGCTTTACTCTAAAGAGTTTGAGCAGGCTTACCACTCTACAAAAGAGGGTGCTTTAAGAGAGTCGCTTCAAAAACACGTCATTCCAGCTTTTACACTTCATCCATCTCAAGAGAGTTATACGATTCTTGATATCTGCTTTGGATTGGGATACAACACGCTCGCGACGTTTTACTATCTGCAAACATATCTTCCTCAAACAAAAGTGCATATCTTCTCTCCTGAATTTGACTACCAACTCATAAAATCAATTGCGACATTTGACTATCCAAAAGAGTTTGACACATTAGAGCCGATTATTAGATCTCTATCTCAAAATCTCTACTATAAAGATGAGCGATACACTATCGAAATACTTTATGGCGATGCACGCCAATCGATACCGAAGATCACTCAAAAAATAGACATTGTGTATCAAGATGCTTTTAGCCCCAAACAAAATCCAATGCTTTGGACACGAGAGTATTTTAGAGATATTCGTACGATTTGTAATGATGAGGTGATTCTTACCACCTACTCAATCGCCATAGCAACGCGAATGGGACTCTATGAAAATGGATTTTTGATTCATATCTATGAAGGCGAAGATGCACGTCACTCTACTATAGCTACTCTTGAGAGGATTGAAGGATTAAAGTATGTAGATATGGAACTCAAAAAATCAAGAAATCCCGAAGCAAAAAGTCTATCAGATAGTGACTTTATAGACTTCTAAATCGAATGCACACAGCCACAAAAATCTGATTTGAGAAGTTTATATTTTTTGGAAAGTGTTTTTGCTTCTTTGAGAAAATTATCGCTAAATAAAATTTTCAAAGCTCATCCCAAAGTTTTTCTATGGGTTGGATTTTCCCTTTTTTTACATCATCTATACCCATAGAGATTGATTTTATCATCTCATTGGCTTCTACTGTTTTTAAAGCTTCTACCATTCTTTCATACTCATCTTTTGAGATAATGACCGCTTCTACCTTGTTGTTTTTCAAAATCGCTATCTTTTCTATGGTGTTTTCTTTGATTTGACCAAGATATTCGCCAAATTTTTTAGCCATTTGAGATGATGCTATGAGTTCATTTGCCGCATAAGTAACCACAATATACCCCTTGTAATTTTCCGTATTATTTTACTTATATCGTATAACAGAAAGA
>DYPM01000085.1 GCA_020719895.1 Sulfurovum sp.
TTTTTTACTTGAAGTCGAAAAGCGTATCAGATCATCAGCACTTTTGATAGACTCTCCAATCCCTTCAAGGCTTTTTTCAAATACTTTATAAGCACAATACGCATCACTGTATGCACGGTGGTGAGTTGCGGTCTCTATCTGTAGTGATTCGATAAGGTGTGCCAGTCCGTAGCGTTCGCTTTCAAAGGTTCGTTTGGCAAGATCTATCGTGCAGAGTTTTGGATTGCCAATACTTCCAAGACCAAAACGTTCAAAAGAAGCATTGAGAAATGAATAGTCAAAACTTGCATTGTGTGCTACAAATACAGCATTTCCCATAAATATTCGCAGTTTTCCAAGTGCTTCTTTTGGAGATGGTGCATCAATAAGATCTTCGGGTTCTATGCCTGTGACTTTGGTGATATATTGAGGCAAAAAACTACACGCCACAAAGCTTTCAAAACGATCAATAATTTGACCATTTTGTGCCATTACAGCACCTATTTCAATCACTTGAGAACTGTTTGGTTTACTTCCGTTGGTTTCGATATCAATAACACAATATTTTTGTAAATTATAGGGAGTGTGATAGGTCTCAAGCTGGTAATCCCTTTGAGTATTGATAGATATTGGATAGCCTGATGCTTGCAACAAAAGATAGAGTGTTTCACTCTTTTCATCAAAGCTGCAATGGTGTTTGACAATATGATGGTATTGTTTGGGCGAGAGAACGCCATTGTTTTTTCTAAATGCTACGGTGAGTAGTTCAAAAACCTTTTGCATTGCGGATAAACTGCTCAACTTTAAGTGGGTCTTTTTTTCCTTTGACAGACTCTACTCCAGAGCTTACATCAACGCCATAAAATCCATAAGGTTTTACTTCTGATATATTCTCTGGTGTCAAGCCACCTGCTACTATCATTTTGGAGCAATCGACTCCTTCAAACCACGTCAAATCAAGACGATGCCCTGTGCCTCCAAACAGACTGCTATAGACATCTACCAAATGGTAACGATCAGCAAACACAGTGAGATCTTCTTTGCTTTGTGTGCGTACTACAGGCAACACTTGTCCTGCAATGTGAGATAGAGACTCTTCATCTACTTCAAAATGAATTTGAGCTCGCGCGATAGAGCTATAGCGACATACAGTATTGATAGTTTCTACGCCTTCGTTGACAAACAATCCGACACTCTCCACAAATGGTGGCAATTTGTCAATAATCTTTTTTGCTGCTTTGGGAGTGATATATCGTGCAGATTGATTGTAGAAAACAAATCCCAACGCATCAGCTCCACACTCTACAGCATGAAGAGCGTCTCTTAGATTAGTGATACCGCAGATTTTCACTCGTAATGTTTTGTGTTTGTTGTGCATTTTTATTCCTAATATTTAAAAGAACAGTGTTCTATAGGATTTCGTGAAGGCTTATTTGAGAGAAGCGATAGCGACTGTAATTCCCTGAGGATGCTGATAAACAAATGATCCAGCTACCACGATATCAACACCAGCATCAGACAAAGCTTTGATATTCGTATCATTTACGCCACCGTCTACTTCAATCAAACAGTTTGGATTGTATCTCTCTATCAATGCTTTGAGTCGTTTTGCTTTTTCAATGACGCTGGGAATAAATTTTTGACCACCAAATCCAGGATTAACACTCATAAGCAGTACCATATCCACATCTTCAAGTAAAAATTCAACAGCTTCGGGTGGCGTATGGGGAGTGAGTGTGAGTGCGGGACGAATTCCTAAGCCACGAATTTTTTGTATCAATCGATGAGGATGTTTCTCCTCTTCGATATGAAAAGAGATATATTCTGGTTTGAGCGGTGCAAAGAGATCTACAAAAAAGCTGTTATTTTCTACCATCAGATGAATATCAAGCGGTTTGGTTGATGCTTTGGCGATACTTTCTACAACCATAGGACCAATAGTGAGATTGGGAACAAAATGACCATCCATCACATCCACATGCACCAAATCACATCCGCTCTCACAAATGGCTTTCACATCTCGTGCCAAATATCCAAAATCCGCAGATAAAATACTAGGAGCCACCAACATTCAACACTCTCCTTGTGGTACAAACAAAAATGTTTGCAAAACTTATACTATGACACTTTTAAAGCCAATATAGCCGAAAATTATATCGAATTTAAACTTCGTCTGACCAAAAATCAATATATTAAGGCGAAATTATGGTTTATTTTTATAAAATCCCGCTACTTTTTCACCTCAAATTATAGCGAGGCGACATACAACGAAAAATCACAAAAATCACCAAAGGATTACGCAATGGCAAGAAAATGTTCTGTTACAGGAAAAGGTCCGCTTGTAGGAAACAATGTATCCCACGCTAACAACAAAACCAAAAGAAGACAACTTCCTAATCTCCGAACTCTCAGAGTAACATTAGAAGATGGGACAACCACAAAAGTCAAAGTCGCAGCATCAACACTCAGAACAATGAGAAAAAGAGCAGCAAAAGCGACAAGCGAAGCAGTACAAACAGAAACTCAAGCAACAATAGAGGGCTAAAAATAACTCTCAATTTTTGAGTTTTGCTCAAAAATAGCTCCGAAGCAAAGAGTCTCGCGACAGTCTCTCTTTATTGAGAGATCTTAATTTTATTTTTTTAGGGGTTCAAATGTATACAATCACGCCACTTGAAAATGGTTTGGAGAATGTGCAAGGATTCTATTGTGGTGCAGTCAACGTAGGAATGCGAAAACCATCTGCAAATTCTGATGCGTTGGCAGGAGATGTTGCTTTTATCCGTTCAGGCTCTCCGTGTGATATTGTTGCACTTTTTACTCAAAACCGTTTTCAAGCAGCACCCATTAAACACTTTCAGCGTTATCCCGAAGGATTTCAGACTGATTTTGTCTTGATTAATGCCAAAAACGCGAATGCGATGACGGGGGTGCAAGGCATTAAAGATATTGATACGGCGATGGAGTCTCTCAAACAAAAACTTATCGTACTCAATCCCGTGATGTCTTCAACGGGCGTGATTGGTTATCGTTTGCCTATAAGCAAAATCACCTCTGCATTTGACAAATTTGATTTTCAAAGTAAAAATTCAGATCAAACAGCACGAGCGATTATGACGACTGATGGATTCAAAAAAGAACTCTCATATCGCGTCAAACTTGAAGATGGTAGTGTTTTTCATATCGCAGCGATCTGCAAAGGTGCAGGAATGATCAATCCTGCTATGGCTACTATGCTCTGTTTTATCATCACCGATGCAATGATTCCACGAGACGATATGCAAGAGATGCTTGCTTTTAGTAATGAAAAATCATTCAATCGAATTTCGGTAGACGGAGACACTTCTACGAATGATACGGTGATGTTGTTGTCTAATCACACGTCGGGAAGCTACGACAAAGAGGCATTCAAAGAAGCTTTGGAAATGGTGATGTTTGAAATGGCAATGATGGTGTTACGTGATGGTGAAGGGGCGACTAAACTTGTGACATTTGAAGTCAAAGGAGCCAAAAGCGATGAAGAGGCACGCATCGCAAGTGTCGCACTCTCCAACTCTTTGTTGGTCAAAACTGCACTTTTTGGAGAAGATCCCAACTGGGGACGTATCGCTTCGACTATTGGAGCTTCTGGAGTCGAATGTGACGAAGAGAAGCTCACAATTCACTATGATGATCTTCTAATCTATAGTGCAACCCATCGAGAACTTGACGTAGTACGTGAAGAGGTAGCTTATACTGTGATGAAACAAGAGAGTTTCAAAGTGACTTGTAATCTTGGAATAGGCGATGGAGTTTATACTGCGTATGGCTGTGATTTAAGTTACGCGTATGTCAAAATTAATGCAGAGTATAGAACTTAAAAGTTATAATTTACGCTTAAATCTTAAAGAGGAGCTACTAATGCTACACGAATACAGAGATGAAATTCACATTCTCAAACAAGAAAACACACATTTTGCTAAAATCTTTGAAGAGCATAACGAGTTGGATCAGATTTCCACCGATGCAAACGAAGGAAGACTATATCTTACCGATATGGAACTTGAGACTATCAAAAAGAAAAAACTTCTTCTTAAAGATGAAGCACTCTTGATGATTCTCAAGTACAGAAAAGCACAACAAGACAAAAAAAACGCGTAATTTTTCTTTTTGCTACAGGGTTTTGCCTGTAGTATCTCCCTCCATTTTCTTTTTAATCCCTAAAGTTTCATAATGCACTTTAATACACTTCTTTCACTTTCACCGTCTCTTCTTGATACGCTTGTGCGTCTTGGTTTTGAAGAGATGACTCCTATACAAGCCAAAGCGATTCCTGCAATCATCGAAGGTTGTGATATTGTGGCACATGCCAAAACTGGCTCTGGAAAAACCTTGGCATTTGCACTTCCACTTGTGATGCGTGCTACTTTTGGTGATAATCGTCCTTATGCGTTGGTTGTGACACCAACACGTGAACTTGCAGAGCAGATTGCTCGCACGATACGAGATATAGCCGCTTCTCTTCCTAATCTCAAAGTAGCAACACTTTATGGTGGTGTTCCGCTTCGACCACAAGCAGAAAATATTGCTAATGGTGTACAGATCCTCGTTGGAACACCAGGGCGTATCCTTGATCATCTCGATAAAAAGACATTGAGATTAGAGAGTATTGGGACTGTAGTGTTTGACGAGGCGGATAAAATGCTTTCGATGGGATTTCAAAAAGAGATTGATGCGATTCTTTTGTGTTTACCAACGCAACGTCAAACCCTCTTTTTTTCGGCAACATTTCCTGACAAAATAGCACAATTGACACAATCTATTCTTCATGAACCGCTCTTTATCACTGCTGATGTTACTTCTGATGCTGATACAATCAAAGAGATTGTCCACCAAACCCAAAACAAATTTGAGACACTCTTGGCGACACTTCACCACTATACTCCTGCTTCGGTGTTGATTTTTCTCAACACAAAAGAGGCAGTCATCACACTTTCCCAACAACTGTATGAGTTGGGTCATAGTGTCATTGATTTGCAAGGCAATTTGGAGCAGTATCAAAGAGAAGAGGCATTGATACAATTTAAAAATGGGTCTATAAGGATTTTGGTAGCAACTGACGTCGCGTCACGTGGATTGGACATACATCAAGTCGCAATGGTGATTAATTATGAATTGCCATTTAATAGAGAGACTTATATCCATCGTATCGGACGCACTGGAAGAGCTGGTGCTTTTGGTATCGCACTCTCTTTTTATACATCATACGAAAATACCAAACGCAACGAGATCGCTACAACCGCACAAGAGATTATCATCAAACCACTTCCCAAACAAACAACACCACTTATTTCGGAATATCGTACTTTGATGCTTTATGGAGGAAGAAAAGAGAAGCTACGCAAAGGAGATATTGTTGGAGCATTGTGTCAAGAGATTGGAGTAGGTGTTGATAGTGTTGGCTCTATCACTATCGGTGAGCGTTATAGTTATATCGCACTGCATATTTCTATTGTAGAAAAAGTAAAAAAGTCGTTGGATATGATGAAGGTAAAAGGAAAAAAAGTGAGGGGAAAAATAATATAAAAGGCGGAAAAAGTCCCGCCCGTTCAGATCTTATAGCTCTTCGAGAGCCGCACCTTTTTCTAGCATCTCATACATACCGTTTCTTACTTCATTTGCAAGCTCTAAAAGCTCTTTTGAGAGTGGACGACCTCCATTGATCATCAAATCCATACTCATTGTATAGACCCAAATTTCGCCTTTTTCATTTTCAACGATACCAACTCTACAAGGCATAAATCCGATAAACTCTCCTGAGTGTTTCAAAAATTTATCTGCAATTGTAGGAGAACAGTATGAACGAATATGAGTCAAAAGTCCGCCATCTTTAAAGAGTTTGCCATTTCTTGGCATTGTTTTTTGATCTACCATTGAGAGTCCGTGATTGCTTGCAACTTCATCCATAACTTCAAGAGCAGTCTCGAAAGCTTCTTCCTTGCTCATGTCTTTAGGGATGATCATTTGTTTTTTGCGTATCATTCCTTTTGCGGGATCTCCTGTTTCGAGTACCTTCTCGAACATCTCCATATAGGTCTCCATCGCTTTTGGATCAAGCTGATTGACTTGACCAATTTTGGCTCCCAAATCAAATGAAACAAAAGCGTAAAGTACGCCCACCACCACAATAAGTCCGATAAGACTTAACAAATTTTTAATAAAACCCATAGTTTTCCTTTAGAAAAATTGATAACTGGGCTATATAATATTCAATCTATTTTTAAATATGGATTAATATTTATATCATTTTTCAATAAGAATTATTGATATAATAAAAAATTATGATAATTTCTGCAAACTATTATAAAAATAGCAAAAAAATCACCCTTATGCTACAATTATTGTCAAATTAAGGAGTTTTTGGATGCAAAAAGTGTTTCTTTCTTGTCTTCCTTTAGATAAAAAGTGTTACGAATTGTACAGCCTCACCGAAGATCTACTCACAGAGCATGCAGCAATGGGAATGGCAACTTATATTTTGGATCATTTTCCTCCAAATAGCTCGATACTTATCGTAGCGGGAAATGGAAATAATGGTGCAGATGGGATTGCTTTGGCACGACTGCTTTTCAAAAGATTTGATGTGAGACTTTATGTTCCTTTTGGTGTCACATCTTTTATGGCAGAACAGCAACTCCTTCGAACACAAAATATTGGAGTCGTTCCAGTTCAAATGATGAAAGAGGCAGATGTGATTGTAGATGCACTTTTTGGTGCAGGACTCAATCGACCTTTGAATCTACAAACGCAAGAGATGATTACGCAGCTTAATAGTTTTGATGGATTCAAAATAGCGTGCGATATTCCAACAGGGATTCAAACAGATGGAAGAGTAGTGCCTATCGCTTTTTGTGCTGATGTCACTTTGACGATGGGAGCTTATAAAGAAGCTCTTTTTTTGGATATTTCTAAAGATAGTATCGGAGAGATTCATCGTATTGATCTCGGTGTAGAAAATAGCCTTTACGAAGATCAAAGTGATACTTTTGTGTTGGAATTTTCTGATTTGAAACTCCCAAGCCGTACACTCCAATCGACACACAAAGGAAACTTTGGTCACGCAGTGGTTTTTGCAGGAGACAAAGAAGGAGCAGGAATCATCGCAGGAAGTGCCGCGACACGTTTTGGTGCAGGACTTACGACACTTGTAGTTGGTGATGAGATTCTTGTTCCGCCTTATCTGATGCACTCTAAAACTTTGCCAACAAATGCGACGGCAATTGCCATAGGAATGGGTCTTGGAGATGCTTTTGATACCTCTTTTTTTGAAAAAAATATTCTAAACTCCACACTTCCGATTGTCTTGGATGCAGATGCTCTTCACTCTAAATCGTTTCTAAAAATTTTAGATCAGACAGATAGAGAGATTATACTTACACCGCACCCCAAAGAGTTTAGTGTACTTTGGAAGATACTGGCGGGTGAGTCGTATGATGTTGCTACAATACAAGAGCGTCGTTTTGAGATGGTGCGTAAATTTTCTACATGTTATCCTCACGCGACTCTTCTTCTTAAGGGTGCAAATATGCTTATTGTCCATCAAGGCAAGCTATACATCAATCCGTTGGGTTCATCTGTTTTGAGCAAAGGCGGAAGTGGTGATGTGTTGAGTGGTTTGATTGTTTCACTTTTGGCTCAAGGTTACCGTGGAATCGATGCTACAATTCACGCCTCTATAGCTTTGACTTTAGCATCCAAAAATTACAATGGTTCGAGCTATGCGATGTTACCAATTGATTTAATTGACCACATTGCACAACTTGAAAAGGACAAGATATTCTAAAGGCATGAAAAAAGACATCACCACCAAAGAAACAATCCAAACCATCACCGAAGATAT
>DYPM01000086.1 GCA_020719895.1 Sulfurovum sp.
TTTATTCTGTTACAGAAAATGTATAAGCCTTAGCAGTCATTGGCCAAGGAGGTCTCTTGTAGTGTTTTGGTCTTCTAAGCGTGTCTTTGCTTGTTAATGGTCGTGTTAGTTTATCTCTCCACGCTTGATAAATTTTCATATTGTTTGCATAATTGACATAGATATCACCGATTGTATCATCGGCTCCTGCAAGCTCAATAGAAACTTTTTGATGCCAAGCGTGATTTCCTGCGATTGGATCTGGTTGTGCGGGAGCGACGGCATTTTGCCACGAACCTGTCAATCCACTCCACCAAGTATTGTCAAGATCTCTATTGTACGCTTTAAACTGCCAACTCTCTTTGCGAGCTAAAAGTCCTTCGTCAATCCCTTCTTTGGGTGTCATAGTTCCTATTTTGCCATCCATACTCATCTCATAAAGAGGTGCACCAAGTCCCATAACGCCAAGTTTTTCTTTGAATCCTGGAATCTCTACTGCATTTTTAAGTTTCCATCGTCCCGCGTGGTGTGAACAGGCAAGTGTTCCAGGCAAAATGCCCTCCGTAGGTACTGCCATCGCGATAAAATATCCACTTTCAAGTCCACTCACTGTATCGGTGATTGTCACTTTGATTTTGTCTTCTCTTTTGATACCAAGTCGTTTTGCATCACTTGTTGCGATCCAAATAGGGTTATGGTTTTGACTGATCTCCATAAGATGTTTTGAGTTTACACTTCGTGTATGGATATTGTACGGAAGTCTAAAGATGGTATTGAGTGCAAATTCATTCTCTTTGGTCATAAATTGATGGTGTACTTGAGAAATAAGATGTATCATCTTGTCACGTTGTGTTTGATTGAGTGGATAGAAAGGCACTGCATATTCAGGCCACTTCCACTCTTTCATAAACTGTGCATAGACTTCTAATTTTCGACTCGGTGTTCTAAACCCTTCAACCAACTTATCGCCCATTTTAAGACCGATAGCTTTGATATCTTCGCCACCTAAAACTTTGGCTTTAGCGATATTATTCTCTAATGTCACCGATAAGGCATCAAATTTCATATGTTGTACATGAATTACGCCATTATGATTTACAAGCTCTCTTTCTTGTGGACGATACACATCTTTTTCTTCGAGCCAAGTTCCCATATCGCGCATCATTTCATAGTTTGGATACTTGCTATTGGCATATTTTGGATTGTGTTTTGCTTCGTGGGATAGATTGTGCAAATTTGCAAATGCTGCATTATACCACTCAGCGACCGTTACACATCGTGATGGATCTTCTTTGGAAGCCCATTTCTCTCTAATGCCAAGCGTTCCATCTTTGTCGATATAGTGAACCATCATATTCGTCCAAAATTCAAACTCTTCCCATATTTCGCCAAGTCCAGATGCTGTGTGTGCTTCAAGTGTGGCTTTTGTCGGATCTTTTGGTTTCCATCCAAGCTTCTCAAGAGCAACTCTGAGTGCAGGTTGTCTAAATCCTATGAAAACCGCAGGTTTGATAGGCTCTGAGTGTTGATCATGACGCTCACCCGCAAGACCTACAGGCAATACATAGTCACAATACCAGTTTGTTTCAGACCAAGTTGGAGAGAGGTTAAAAGTAAGCTCCATTTTGTCTTCTCTTTTCATACACTCCAACCATCTAAAGCCATCTGGATTTATCCATACAGGATTGTAAACACGAGGCATATAAACGGCTAACTTACTAGGAATCTTAAGTCCTCTATCATTCCATTTGTCTCTCCACTCATCATCCATGAGATAGTGAGGCAAAAGGTAGCTTGGGTCATAGGTACATAGAGGCATTTCAGGCGGATATTCCAATTCATTCCAGACATCTACTTTAGCAGGTGCTTTTCCGCTCACTGTCGCTGCATCTCCTTTGCCGTTGATTGCAACTTCGTGCCAATCAACGAAGCTAACACCACCTTTATCACCAGCCATAGAACCTCTAAGTGTTAGTAAGAAAAATCCAGATTTTGTATTCATCCAGCCACCACGGTGACCTACTGTACCAGCTCTCCAAAAAAATGAAGCGACTTTATCTTCCGCATCGATAAACATCTCAAAGAGTTTTTCTAAAGTTTTTTTATCGACTCTGCACTCTTTAGCAGTAAATTCAAGCGTAAATGGAGCATACATTTTTTTCATCAATTCAATGAAATCTTCGTAGCTCTCTCCAGTAGGAATCTCGGCGATAATTCCCTCTTGTTTCATAAACGCAAGATGCTCTTTGTCTTTCATCAATACATCCCAGTTTGTCCACTCTTTCACAAACTCATGCTTTACTAAATCATTCCCATTTTTATCTTTTTCATTTAAAATTCTATTTGCAAGGTGAAGATACAACGCAGCTTCAGTCCCTGGCCAAGCAGGAACCCAAAGATCCGCCATACCCGCAGAGTTTGACATTCTAGGATCTAACACGACGAGTTTTGCACCTTTTTTTCTTGCATCTGCAATAAGTCCAGCTGCTGCTTGAAAGTAGTGACCAGCATCAGCTGCATGCGATGATTGCAAAAAGATAAGTTTTGAATTTGCCCAATCTGTTGAGTTTCTATCTGTGCCTGCATATTGGTGAGTTCCAGCTCTCGCTCCCGCACTACAAATGTTGGTGTGTGAACTGTATCCGTCCACGCCCAAAGACGAGATCACTCTGTGTCCAAAACCACTCTCATTGGGTCTTCCAACATGATAGATGATTGATTTTTTGGAAATCTCATCTCCAATTTTGAGTGTGTCGTGAATCTTTGTGCCAATAGCACTCATTGCCTCATCCCAAGTGGTTCTCGCCCATTTTCCTTCTCCTCTCTTAGAGCCTTCAGCTCTTTTGAGTGGAAATGGAATACGATCTGGATCATACATTTGCGATTGAACAGCATAGCCCTTAGCACAATTTCTACCACGACTACCGTAATGGAGTGGATTTCCCATATATTTGCGTACTCTAAGATCTCTTGGGTTTTTTGACTTTTTGTAGTCTCCAACATCAACCCACGCAGTCAAACCACAAAGTGCCTCACAGTTGTTACAAATGGTTGGCACAAGCATATATTCAGTGGATTTGATACCTTCTGGATTCTCTTCACTCCAAACACCGTTTCGTAGTGTCCCACCTCTTTTCCAGTCTTGGCCGTCAAGCTCTGTAAAACTATCCCACTGTTCAAGTGGAGGATAAAAAGAGAGTGATTTTGGTGTCGGCGTAAACTGTGTTTCTGCCATCGCTGGTGTTTCTACTACGGTTTTAAATACACCTAAAGCAAGTGTCGTACCTGCTACGGTGTATGCTGTGCCTTTGAGAAAATTTCTTCTGCTCTCTATAAAGTTTTTGTCATTTTTGTTCATTGATTGTGTCATATCAAACCTCTCCTTAACTCAATGGTAACATTTGCGGTATTTTAAGCCAAACATCTTTTGCAAGATATAGCCCCACCAATGCCAATATAGCGGCAAATCTCATCAGTGTTTTGTTGTCCTCTTTGATCGCTGAAACAATAAGGAAAAACGGAGCAATAAATCCTATTGCCATACCAAACCAAAACTCAGTCTCATACACACCGCCTGAGTAAACATACGCCAATGTCGCCTCTGCTTCAGAAGATTTAAATGAGAAGAAATACTCTCCCATATACATCACAAACGAAGCAAATACTGAAAATGCGAGTACCATAGCAAGGTCTTTTCTAGCCTCCTTGCTCCATCCACCCGACGCGAAAAGCAATACAGAAGAACCCGCCATAAACGCTGCCCAAACCATCTGCATCATCTCTGTAGGTGCTTGCCAAAGCTCTCTTGCACTTGATTCTGCCATAATAATCGCTGTGTAGGTGGTGACAGGAATCGCCAAAAAAATCACAAACGGCAATATTTTGTCATACGCCGTAGCGTGTCTGCCTGCAAATTTTGCAAGATTTTTGATCAGAGTGATTCTACATCCTCGTTTGAAAAAATCGCCAAATCCATCACTGAGACCAATCACTGTCAAAACCGTCACAAGACCAACAAAAAGCGAAGCCATCCAAGCACCCACTGTAATTGCCGATGTCCAGTGTGGATAGGCAAAAATATGCCACATTCTAAGAGGCTGATGGAGATCCACCAATGTAAAAAGCAAAAAGAGATTGAGTGCTACAAAAGAGATCAAAGGTATTATCCAACGAAGACCGATAATATCTTCTTGTTTGTGTCGATAGAGCAAATATGCACCGACAAAAACTACGCCCGTTCCGATACTTTTCGCCCACATATTGAGCGTAATCATCCAACCCCAAATAATCCCAGGAAGTGCCACATCAAGCGAAACAACCGCTTGTGTTGCATGAATTGTATTTTCCATCATGATAAACCTCCTTTTTATTTGTGAGATTCTGCTTTTGATGATGCAGAATTCATAAAGCTTGTATTGTCTAATTTCTCTTCAGCAAAAAACGGTGCTGTAAATCTATCCAATATCGAGTGGTGTGGATCTCCATTGTGTTTGAGATGCGTGACGTTATTGAAGAGTCCATATCCTTCAATTCTCTCGTGTGCCAATGGATTTAGTGTTTGATTTCCACCGCCGACATAAAAATGGGTAGGATTTGTGTGTTTTTCAGGTTTTCTCACCTGCACACTGCCTTGATGCTCCATAATATACCGTGAGATATGAGAGTGGTCATCTTCAAGATCTCCAAAAATATTGGCTTCAACAGGACACGCCACAACACACGAAGGCATCATACCGCTCTCTATACGGTGTGCACAGTAAGTACATTTATCCGCAGTATTGGTTTCAGGATCCATATAAATAGCACCATAAGGACACGCCATCATACATCCCGCACATCCGATACATCTTGAGCTATCGATATTGACAATTCCATTTTCAAGGTAGTGAAGTGCTGAAACAGGACAAATACGCTCACACGGTGCATTCTCACAGTGATTGCAACGAAGCGGTGTAAAAGATCTTGAAGTATCAGGGAAAGTACCGATATCAATATACTTCACACGCAATCGCCACGAACTAAGTGGCACTTCATTTTCGACTTTACAGGCAATCTCGCACCCTTTACAACCCATACACAGGTTGAGGTCAACCAAAAAACCTAATTTCATATTACCTCCTTAAAATAATCAACTTTTGTAATATCTATTTATTATATTGTTTCACAATTAAAGCTATTGCAAAATCAAAGCATATCATTTATCGCAGTGTTACTATTGGTGTATTTTGATGCAATAAGATATGATTTGTTGTTTGTAAAGATAAACTTTAGTGAATATAAATAACAGAATAAGTGTATTTGAGGAAGAGACTATTAAAAAATTCTGCGTTAATAAAGTAGAATATCAATTACGCAAGGACAGATTTATGGAACTGAATAACTAATGCTTCACTCTATTGACAGAGGTGTGATGCTAATGCTCATCGCTTCGCTTTTTTTTGCAGTGATGGGAGGATTTGCCAAGGAAGTGAGTTCTGTATTGCCTGCTGTTGAGGTGACTTTTTTTCGCAATTTGTTTGGAGTGATTTTGATAGGATTGGCTATCTATAGAGTGCCACTTCAGCAAAAAGGAGGCAAGCCACTTTTGCTTTTTTTTCGTGGAGCGATAGGATTTGTGGCACTTTTGGCGTATTTTTATACGATCGCTCATATTCCATTAGGTGAAGCGGTGACTTACAATAAAACATCACCGATATTTGTCGCACTCTTTGCGTTTCTTTTTTTGGGAGAGAGGCTTTCTCGTATTGCGATTGTGGCGATTTTTCTTGGATTTGGCGGGATTTTGCTAATCGCTAAACCTGCTGGAGGCGTGTTTGATGTGTATGATATTTGGGGGATTTTTTCGGGTGCTGGTGCGGCCTTGGCGTACACTTCGATTAGAGAACTTAGAGGCTACTACGATACGCGTGCGATTGTGATGAGTTTTGTGGGCGTTGGGACAATTGCACCATTTGTTTTGATGATGCTTTCTCCTTATGTCACACCGCCATTGCAATTGGAGTTTATGTTTGCGTCATTTGTGATGCCTAAGGGAATAGTGTGGTTTTATGTAGTAATGATGGGAATCACTGCGACACTTTCTCAACTGTTGATGACTAAAGCGTATGAAGTGACAAAAGCAGGCATTGTAGGAACAGTCAGCTATAGTAATATCTTGTTTGCACTGATGATTGGTATGATGCTGGGTGATCCTGTGCCTGATATGTGGAGCATTTTGGGTATACTTTTGGTCATTATTTCGGGGCTTATCGTAGCTCTTGTGAAGGATAAAAAATGATTTTAATCGCTGGACCGTGTGTATTGGAGAGTCGTGATAGTGTGATGCGTATCGCAGAGTCGTTGAGTGTCTATCACGAAGATTGCACTAAAGATTTTTATTTTAAAGCCAGCTTTGACAAAGCTAATCGTACAAGTTTGGATAGTTTCAGAGGACCTGGACTTGAAGAGGGACTGAAAATGCTTTTGGAAGTCAAAGAGCAGTTTGGTTATAAAATATTGACTGATATTCACGACTACACACAGCCTGCAATAGTGGCAGAAGTGGCAGATGTATTGCAGATTCCTGCATTTTTGTGTCGTCAGACTGATCTTTTGGTGGCAGCTGCCAAAACAAGTGCTATTGTGAATATCAAAAAAGGGCAGTTTTTAGCACCCGCCGCGATGGAACACTCCGTGACAAAAGTCCTCAAAACTAGAGGATGCGATGACAAAGCTACCTATGAAAATGCACAAAAATATAACGTATGGCTCACAGAACGTGGTTCAACATTTGGATATGGAAATTTGGTGGTTGATATGCGTGGATTGGTGACAATGCGAAACTTTGCACCTGTGGTTTTTGATGCGACACACTCAGTACAATCTCCTGCGAGTGGTGGCGTGACAAGTGGCGGTGATAGTGCGATGGTGCCATATCTTGCACGTGCGGCAGCAGCGGTTGGCGTGGATGGTTTTTTCTTTGAGACACATTTTGATCCCTCTATCGCATTGAGTGATGGTCCAAATATGATAGAACTCAAAAAACTTGAAACGTTAATAGAACAAATCGACGCAATTCGTACGATTGTAGAGTAGATTATAGGAACCTCTAAAAACCGTCATACCGAACTTGATTCGGTATCTTGTATGTCCCAAATACGAGATTGCGGGTCAAGCCCGCAATTCAGCGTTAGCAATCTTTTGAAAAGAAAATTGCCTAAATGGCAAATTTTTTTCAAAAGACAACCCATAATGTTCGTTGGGCGTTATATTAAATAGAAAAGGTTATATAAAAATGACAATCATAGAAGGAAATTTATCAGTAGACAGGTCTCAAAAGGTGGCGATTATCAATGCACGGTTTAATCACTTTATTACAGACAGGTTGGTTGAAGGTGCTAAAGATGTGTATGCAAGACATGGTGGCGATGCATCAACATTGGATTTGATTTTGGTTCCAGGAGCATTTGAGATTCCGTTTGCACTTGATAAGGCACTTGCTTTAGGAAAGTATGATGCGGTGTGTTGTGTTGGAGCGGTGATTCGTGGGGCTACGCCACATTTTGATTATGTCGCTGCGGAGGCTACAAAAGGGATTGCAAGTATGGCATTGAAGTACGGGAAACCTGTTACATTTGGTGTTTTGACTGTGGATAATATCGAACAAGCGATTGAGCGAGCAGGCACCAAAGCAGGAAATAAAGGTGCCGAAGCGATGGCGGGACTTATTGAGATGATGAATCTTTATAAGGCGATGGAGTCAAAATGACTCCTTTCTTGCCAAAGGCAAAGCTTTAG